>NZ_JBFRKG010000028.1:0-74893 GCF_041469325.1 Shewanella sp. 10N.286.51.B8 | reverse complement strand
TACTTGATGTAAGGGCTGCTAGCTAGTTGAGTACTCGTTTCTGAATACTTGATATGACCACTTACTACTTTAGCTTTCTGGTTAGAAGTATGCAGCCCTTGATTAGAAAATACTGTTTCCGTCGTATTAATAGCAGCGTTAGAAGTTGAAGATAAAATTGCAGCTACGATAATTCCATTAATCATTGTTTAATCTCTCTATTCAGGGTTAATTAAAGTTTTAACTTTTATTTGACATCTGAATAGAGGATTGCAGTTGTTATGCCAATGTTGCTTAAATCGCGGTTTTTTTACTTTGTTTTTTTTGATTGATGTTTAATAATTCGGTGAAATCTTTTTCTGGAACAGGCTTACTAAAGATGTAGCCTTGGATTTCTTCACATTTTAAGGCTTTTAATATATTTAATTGCGCGGTTTCTTCTACACCTTCTCCGACAACAGATAAGCCCATGTTATGTGCGATAGTAATAATGCTATCGACCATTTTTAAATCACGATCTGATTTATCGATATCATCCACAAAAGATTTATCAATTTTCAAACAATGAATTGGGAAATGTTTGAGATATGAAAGCGATGAATACCCAGTACCAAAATCATCAAGGGCTAGAGTCACCCCCATTTGGGCAAGCTGATTCATTACTTTGATGGCATTATCTGGATTTTTAATAATGGTACTTTCAGTAATTTCTAGTTCAAGGTGACAAGCTGGGAGCTTTGTGAGCTCTAATACACTTAATATGCGTTGCTGTAAATCAGGTAGGGCAAACTGTCTTGAAGATAAGTTTATGGCTACACGGCCGTTAAATACACCTTGTTCGCGCCACTTTTGTGCTGCAAAGCAGGCTTTACGTAAAACCAGATCGCCAATTTCGACAATTAAACCATTTTCTTCAGCAAGTGGAATAAATTCATTTGGCGGGATGACACCAAATTCCGGATGAACTAATCTAACTAAAGCTTCCATTCCAGCAAGGCTGTCTTGTTTTAAATCGACTTTGGGTTGGTAATAGACTTCAAAGTAATCTTCTTTTAATCCTTCTCGGATCAAGTTTTCTACTTCTAATTGGCGTAGCGCATTTTTGTTTAAAGACTCTGAATAGAATTGGTAACGATTGCCACCCCCTGATTTGGCATGATACATAGCGATATCTGCTTTTCTTAATAGGGCTTGTTCATTTTGCTCATCTTCAGGGTATAAAACTATCCCGATACTTAAGCTAATAACGAGGGATTCGTTATCAACTTTAAACTCTTGTTTCAATGAGTCTATTATTCGAGAGGCGATAGCCGCACATGAACCAATATCAGGGTTATGGTCAACTAAGATGGCAAATTCATCACCGCCAAGACGATATAAACTAACGTGATTTGGAATATTTTCTTGAAGCCTACGAGCGACATCAATAAGTAACGCATCACCAGTTTGGTGGCCTAGCGAGTCGTTAATACGTTTGAAATTATCTAAATCCAATACCATTAATGTATGGTGGACGTCTTTTTTCACTAGATTGTTCAAGGTTACTTGTAAACTAGAACGGTTAGGTAGCCCGGTGAGCAAATCACTATTGGTTAATTTGCGTAGTTCTTCTTCTTGCTGTTTACGACGAGTAATATCTGAGAATACCCCTACGTAATGACTGGTTTCGCCTTGTTCGTTGTATATAGCATCGACGGTGAGCTCCATTAAGAAATGGCTACCATCGCCGCGATTGGCCTCTACTTCATTACTCCAGCTGCCCTGTTGGGCCAAAGCTGCGTGAATTTGGTTAGAGTAGCTGTCAGGGTAACGAGTAAAGTTAAATAATTGTCCAAGAAATTCAGCTCGGTTTTGGGCGGTTAATTGACAACAAGCATCGTTGACTTCAACAAAATGAAATTTGTCATCTAGAATAAACATGCCTTCAGAAATGTTTTCAATTGCTCTTTCGAATAGTCTTAATTGTTCTTCGGTTTGTTTAATATTATTGATGTTTTTGATGGTACCCGTCATACGCAGCGGTTTTTCTTTGTGATCCCTTTCAACAATTTTTGCTCTATCTAGTACCCAAACCCATTTGTGTTGAAGGCTTTTAACGCGGTATGCAACTTCAAAATGATCTGTTAGCCCTTTAAAGTGGTCATTAAGGGCTGTTTTAACTCTATTTTGATCGAGGGGGTGAATATTGCTTTCTTCTCCAGGTTTTCCTGAGCGATGGCCATCTTGAGGAAACTCTAATGTTCCCCAGATATTGGATCGGTAAATTTCACCGGTTTCAATATCCCAATCCCACATTTCATCACCGCTACCCCATAGTGATAATTTTAATCTTTCTTCACTAAGGGCTATTTGTTTTTGTATTTCTCGTCTGCGTAAAATTGTCTTGGCTATGAGTAGCAATATTAATAAGCCCAATACGGTATAGGATAGTTTTGCTTCAAAAGATAAATACCAAGGCGGGGTTATAGTCACTTGTATTGATTTTGTTTCTCCTTGCTTGCCTGATAAATTATTAATAGCATAAACGTTAAAATAGTAAGTGCCAGCAGAAAGGTTAGTATAAGTTGCTGAGTTAATATTTTGAGCAGGTAACCAATCGTCATTTAACCCTTCCATTTGATAATAAAAAGTGTAATCGTCCAAAGACTTGCCTGGTGTAATAAAAGTAAAGGAGAAAGGATAGTCTGAGTATTTTAGCGTTATATTTTCTTGGATGTTAATTGGTTTTGATAAGATATCTCCACCAAGTTTTTCTGTGATGTTAAAAACCTGAAAATCGGTCAGAGCAACTTTTGATGGGATTTCACTAATGATTTCATTATATATTTTTTGAGGGTTGATAATACTTATTCCACTTGAACCAGTAAAAAGCATATCATCCCCAGTAATTATTGAACCTTGAGAGTTATAATCATTTTGCGCGCCATTTTTATTTGATATTGAGGTATTTTTTAGGTTTATTTTGTTAGTGATATTTATTTCTGTATCCGAAGCCGAGACAATAAAACTATCTAAGATTTCAATTGAGTAAACTATTTTGTTATTTTGGAATATTTTTTGTAAACTTAAGTCTTTAGTTGAAAGCTTTAAAAGTGAATTTATTGTACCGAATAGTATGTGATCTCCATCTAAGGCAAGGCTCATTACCATATTTTTATCATATACTTTATCTTTGTTCTTACCCGTGATTCTGAACAAACCACCTTGGGTAGCAGCCCAAAATGTATCATTTTCCCTTAGTACTTGAAATACCGGATAACGCTCACCTGTGGTTATAGTTTGAATTAAATTATCATTTTTTAAAATTAGTATTTTTCCATCAATGGTTGATGCATAAACCAACTTCCTTGCTTTATCAACTGTTACATAGATTACTTGTTCATCAGATAGTTTTATTGTCGTTAATGAGTTTAAATCAACTTTAGTCAATCCATTGATGTTACCGATGTACAAATTGTCATCTAATAATTCAATAGATTTTGGTCCTTGTATATTGTTCAGTTTTATAGTCGATTTTTCTTTTAAATTATTATCTAATATTTTTACTTCAGAATTGCCAGTTGCAATAAAAATACTATTCTCATTTGCTGTTATTGACCAAGTATTTCCATTGATTTTTTTAGAGGTCTTTATTAGATTCTTATTTCTATCGATTTTTATTAGTCCGATATTAACGTCTGCAACAAAAATAGATGATTTTGTTTCTGTTATGATCGGTCTTGTTATTGAAGTGTTGGCAGTAATATAACCGATATTTTTTATTTTTTTATTTTTTGAAACGGTGACGAGATTTGAATTGATTATTGATGTTATACTATCGTTTCTTTTTGATTGTTCCAAATACATGAGTTGATGATTTGAAAACTTCATCTTTAGGTTGTTTTTGAAACTATAAAGACCATTTGGAGATGATATAATAAGCTCATTGTTTAAAAGTCCAATATCATTTGAATTGTGCTCTATGATAGATAAATTGTTTTTTGATAGTTTAAATACTAAGCCATTATAATTTCTGATAAAAAAATCATCATCAATTTTAATTATTCGTTTTACTTCTTGTAATATTTTACTTTCATAACTCCAAATAACCCGAGTTAATTGCTCATTTAAAATGATAATTCTATTATTAAGACCAAGCGCGATACCTTCTGGTAGATGTGCAAGGTGCCAAATCGATTCATCAATAATCTTACCATCTATTACGATGGGGATAAATTTTTCTGAATTTTCATCAAAAACAGCTAAGCCTTTATCAGTGCCAACAATAAGCCTATTTTTTTCATCAATAAGCAGTGTTTTTACAAATGAGCTGGGCAAGTTTGTATTGTTATTTTCTGCATAGAAATGCTTAAAATTGACTCCGTCAAATCGATTAAGTCCGTTTACAGTACCGACCCATATATAACCTTGGTGGTCTTCGACAATACTTGTCACATTCGGTTGTGATAAGCCATTATCGACAGTAAAGGTTTCAATGTTAAGGTTCAACTCATAATCATTACTTTCAATAGCAAAAGCCGAAGACGAATTGCTTTGAAGAATAAAAAATGCGCATATTAAGAATGGTCTAATCATTGACATATTAAGGATACTTTTGTCTGCTGCAATTGATAATTATTTACAATAAAGTACCACTTTTTCAGAAAGTTAAGCCTTTGTCAAAAAAAGGTTGATTTCTAAGGTTGTGAATGATCAGTATAGTGTTTTCTTTGTAGGGCATATAGTGTTTATTTAGTGTTATTTGTTTCATAATTATCTAATTTTAACGTTTTTATAGCGTATTCCACTGGGTTGCTGTATTTATGCGCAGTTTAGTAAAGTAGTAACAATTAATTATGTGATTAAGTTACGGGTGAAAAATATTACGTTTCTCAAAAATTAAACTTCTCTGCTTGCTGCTTAAAGCCTTTCAAGTCTGTTATCACTTGAGTGTTAGCAATAGGCTCAAGTTGTTGATGCTGCTCTCCAACATTAAATAACACTAATCGGTCACTGTGCTTTGAGCGCATATTTTCTACGATAAACTTAATCAAATCAGCGCGGGTGAGCTTTTTAATTTCCTCTATTACTTTTTCCCTTTGATTAAATTCATAATCACGATTACCAAGACAGACCCAGTAGCGTTGGCTTCGGCTTTTCAAACTAGCATCTTTTTCTGAAATTTGGTTGATCAAACCTTGCTTAGTAGCTTCCCACTGCCCCTTGGTTATCTGCATGACTGCATAGTTAAAGTCCGCGATAAATTCATCGATGGCTTCAAGAAGCTTTCGTGGCGCAGTTGTGGGTGATTGGATGTAGAAAATCATCCCCGGGTGTCGATTTAAAGGTAAATAGCCCGTTCCGACCATATAGCCAAGTTGTTTTTCTGTTCTGAGTTCATGGAAAAATGTCGAAGACATCGTATGATTTAATAAACTAAACAGCCCAATTTGATGGGGAGTTGTTTGTTTTGATTGGTAGTAAATAATGATCGCGCTGTCTTGATGCTCAATGTTGAGTTCCCGCATTAACATGCCGCGATTAGACAGATTAATGAGTTCGCGACTAGATTCGTTACTGGGCTTTGTTACCAATGACAGAACCTGTTTTAAGCGTCTCGCCAGTTGCTGGGCTTCACTCGCTAACCAGTCACCATAGACTAAACCTTCAACATAAATTTTTTCATAAAATGCCCCTACGTGTTCATGTAATTCATCTAGTGTCACTTCCTCTAGCATTTCTGCCATTCTAGTGGGCTCGTAAGAGCGTTTCTGCAGTGTCACAGTCAAGCTAGTGAAGAGCTGCGCGATGGGTTTGGCTTGGGCTGCGTTAGTCCAACTGCGGATAAGCTGCTTTTTGATAAGCTTAAACCTATCTTGGGTAAAGTTTCGCTCTCTGGCTTTTTCAATTACTAAAGCTAATAGCGTTTCTTGATTACCGGTAAAGCCGGTTAGATGCAGTGTTATTCCACCTTGATGAGGGTAAATATTATAATTTAGTCCTGCTACTTCAGCCTGATAAGTGGCTTCAGCGAGGTAATCTAGCACCATCTCAACATACAGTCTTGTTAACGCGGCATGCTTTGGGGTGGGGCTAGCTTGATCTGAGTCCAAGGATAAATATAAATGTCCTTTGGGTACGTTAAACTCATCATCTTTACGATGCCAAAAACGGTAACCTTCATCTTCAGCCACAATGGTCGGCACAGCACTGGTACTTAGTTCACTTCTAGCTTGTGGGTCGTCAACGATAAAAGGATTTTTAAGGGGTAATTTTAGTTCTTTTCTTGGTTTTACCTGCTGCCAATGGGCCACTTTTTCTTTTGAGATCTCCTCAATAGAGTAAGGGGTAAAATACCATTGCGCCTGAGTGTCAGTACTTACTTCCTTTGAGAGTAACTGAGTACGCATGTTGTTAGGATTAAAATAATGAAGTAACTCAAGAGTTTCTGTCTCAATAAGTTTATCCATTCGGTAATCACCGTAAACCACATCTTCAACATCATAGTGCTGCATGTTGATACTAAGGTGGCTGGCAAGATCTAGATTTTTGATTTGTTCTTGAAATTTAAAGGCTGTAGATAACAGGCTTGCTCTTTCTTGATAACGCCAAGGCTCAATGCCTGACTCTTTAATTAATTCAAGGTATTCAAATGTGCAGGTTACGATTTCATCAACTTGCGTTAAACCTTTGTCGGTTAGCTGGATACTGATGCTGTAATCTTTGAAGTTGTAACCACTGACCCCACCACCTGCCGATAAATTATTGGCTAGACCATGCTCTTTTAAATATGACAGTAAACTACCAGGACTTTCATTGCCTAATAAGTGACTAATGAAAGTCAGTGGTTTGGTTTTATAAAAAGGTTCCATGCTAGGCAGGGCAAAACTAATATTGAGCCTCTTTTGCTCTTTTACTGGCATGATATTAATTTTTTTTAGTAATAACTCTTGGCTTAAATAAGGGGTGTCAGGGTAGCTCTTTATTATCTTTTTATTATTAATAGCACTGAAATATTGTTGTACTTTTTCAGCTTGCTGGTCTAACGATAGCGGCGATATTAGGCATAATGTCATAATGTTGGCGCTGTATTTTTCTTGATAGAAATCCAGTAATTCTTGGCGCACATCAGCTTCGTCGCCTGCTAAGGTTTGCAGATTGCCCACTGAAAATTTACTGAATGGATGTGCTGGATTGATTGATTCTTTTTGTACTTGGTAAACCCGTCTAATATCGTCTTTAAGCTTTAAACTGTATTCAGAATCAATGGCATGCCTTTCTCTATCAACGAGTTCTAAGTCAAATTTAGGAGCGATAAAAAATTGACTAAATCGGTCTAAAGATTCTTCAAATTGCTCAGCATCAATACTATAGAAAAAATTAGTTTGTTCAGTGCCTGTCCAAGCGTTGTTGGTACCACCATGGTGATTGATAAACTGATGATATTCACCAGAATCTGGATACTTTTCAGTGCCTAAAAACAGCATATGCTCTAAAAAGTGCGCCATGCCGGGTCGCGAAGTGGGGTCGTCAAAGTGACCCACAGATACGGTCATGGACGCTGCCGCATGGGTAGCCTTGGTATCTTCAACTAATAACACCCGCAATTCATTTTCCAAAACCATATATTGGTATTGGCGATGATCATTTGGGCTTTTCACTATTTCAGGCTGTGTAGTGTCTGGTTTTATGGTCAAGATAATGCTCCAGATGAGAAGGCACTGTATAACGACTTGAGTAACTACTTGGGTTCTTTGTTGCTCACTTTGCAACTATTAAAAAAGTAGTTTGAATATATATAGTGATATTGTTAGCGGTTTTTAGCAACTTTTAGTCACACTGTTGAAAGAGTTTAATAGCTTTTCAGAATAATACGCATAAAATTCATAGAAACATCGACTAAAGACTAATTAATTTTACTTCATAGTTTCTTTGTGGATGAATTATTTAAGGCTACAATTAGCCAATAAACACTATAATAATGAGTAGCGAGAGAAGTATGCAGCTATTTTTAATGCGCCATGGCGAAGCAAGTTTTGACGCCCCATCTGATAGAGAGCGTATGTTATCTCAAGTTGGGCGTAATCAATCAAATACCATGGCCAATTGGTTAACGCAGAAAGTAAACAGTGTCGATTTAGTGATAGTAAGTCCTTACCTAAGGGCACAACAAACATGGCAAGAAGTGGCTAAACATCTACCGGAACCAAACAAATGGTTAGTGTTAGATGATATAACGCCTTCTGGCAGCCCTCAAATCGCTGTTGATGCTATTTTAGCTTATGCTGAACATTACAATGCTCAAAAGGTGTTAGTTATCGCTCACATGCCTATTCTAGGTTATATGGTCAGTGAATTAGTTGCAGGTATGGAGCCTCCGATATTTGCTACATCGGCTATTGTATCGATTGATAAAAACGAACACGGTTTTCATTTTGAGCTAATGCAAACCCCAACACAAATAAGCGCTTAAGTTCTTCCAATGAGTGATTGGTAACTGCAGTTATTGAATCTTGGTTGAGTATTTAATATAAAAGAGCCTTTTAAGGCTCTTTTTAGTTTTGGCTCAAGATAATTATTTAAATGCTTGTCGTTATTAACTGTAAATAGCCGCTATCTTCTATGGGGATGCTCACCAATATCAATCAATACCAGTAGCGCAGCATCAGCGCCCCATTCTTTGGTGGCTTGATGAAAGGCTTTGACTTTTGGGTGTTGAGCCAGCCACATGGGTAATTGCTGTTTTAAAATCCCTGAGCCATAGCCGTGCATGACGCAGCAACAGATAACATGCTGTTTCACACAGGCTTGTATTAAGGCTGCAAGCTCAAGTTTAGCTTCAGCTTGTCGCATGCCGTGCAAATCAAGTAACAAGTCAGGTTGGTAATCACCACGGCGAAGTCGTTTTAATTCAATCTTTTCAACACCATCGTTTAACCAGCGCATCGGCCCTTCAACGGGGAGTAACGGCTGATAGTTATCTGAAAAATAACTGTCGGCATAAACCTGCTGTTCTTTGATTTCGACTTGTTGTTTAGTTTTGACTGACTGTTTAAAATGATGCTTATCTTGGTTTAATGGCCTAATACCATCCAAGTGCTCTGAAAACAGTGCAAAGTCAGGGTTATTTTCTTTATTCATGCTGCTATTGTATTGAATTCTAGGTCATCTTAATAGACTTCAGTTACAATGTGCGGGAACAATTTTTCAGGAGCGATGTTTTGGATAAAATCTTTGTAGATGAAGCTGTCACCGAATTAAGAACCGTTGGCGATATGTTACGTTGGGCCGTTAGCCGTTTTAACGATGCCAACATTTATTATGGTCACGGAACTGATAATGCTTGGGACGAAGCGATTGCTTTGGTTTTTTACGCACTGCACCTTCCTGAAGAAATCGGCCAGCAAGTGGTTCATGCCAATTTAACCAGCAGTGAAAAGCATAAAATAGTGGAATTAATTATTCGCCGTGTTCGTGAGCGTCTACCTGTTCCATATTTGACTAATAAAGCACGCTTTGCTGATTTAGAGTTTTATGTTGATGAACGTGTGTTAGTACCACGTTCTCCAATTGCTGAAATGATCAACAATAATTTCAGCCCTTGGCTTTATAACAAGCCAGTTCATCGTGTGATGGATTTATGTACCGGCAGTGGCTGCATCGCAATTGCGTGTGCCTATGCATTTGAAGATGCAGAAGTCGATGCATTAGATATCAGTGAAGATGCACTTGAAGTTGCTCAAATTAATATTGAATCCTTAGACGTGCTAGATCGTGTTTTCCCTATTCAGTCAAATATGTTTTCTGCTATCCCAAAAGGGCCGCAGTACGATTTGATCGTATCTAATCCACCATACGTAGATGAAGAAGATATTGGCGATATGCCAGATGAATATCATCATGAGCCTGCCATTGGGCTGGCATCGGGTCGTGATGGTTTAGATTTAACCAAGCGTATTTTAGCTAATGCATCAGACTACCTAACAAAAGATGGTCTGTTAGTGGTTGAAGTGGGTAACTCAATGGTGCATTTAATTGAGCAGTTCCCAGACGTACCATTTACATGGGTTGAGTTTGAACATGGCGGCGATGGCGTGTTTGTATTGACTTATGATCAGCTAGTTGAAAATGAATCACTTTTCGCCATCTACAAAGATAGTGAATAATAGGGATAGTGAATAATAGCTATTAGCATAAAATTTAGCTGAGGTAATCAGAACACATGTCAGGAAATAGTATTGGTCAAAACTTTGTAGTGACTACCTTTGGAGAAAGTCACGGTGTCGCATTAGGTTGTATTATTGACGGTTGCCCTCCAGGGCTTGAGTTAACCGTTGAAGATATGCAGCATGATCTCGATCGTCGCCGTCCTGGGACATCTCGTTATACCACCGCGCGTCGCGAAGCTGATGAAGTTCGTATTTTGTCAGGGGTATTTGAAGATAAAACTACCGGTACATCGATTGGCTTATTGATTGAAAATACCGATCAACGTAGCCAAGATTACTCAAATATTAAAGACTTATTCCGTCCTGGTCATGCTGATTACACTTACCAGCAAAAATATGGCTTGCGTGATTATCGTGGTGGTGGACGTTCATCAGCGCGTGAAACGGCGATGCGAGTTGCTGCTGGCGCTGTAGCTAAAAAATATTTAAAGCAAGTACATGGTATTGAAATCCATGGTTACATGTCTCAGCTAGGTCCTATCTGCGCTGAATCAGTTGATTTAAATGAAGTTGAGCAAAATGCCTTTTTCTTCCCTGATGCCAGTAAGCTTGAGCAACTAGACGAATATATGCGTGATTTGAAAAAATCTGGCGATTCAGTCGGTGCTAAAATTACCGTGGCAGCAACAGGTGTTCCTGTTGGTTTAGGCGAGCCAGTATTTGACCGTTTAGATGCCGATATTGCTCATGCGTTAATGGGTATCAATGCGGTTAAAGGCGTTGAAATTGGTGATGGCTTTGGTGTGGTAACCCAAAAAGGCTCAGAAGGACGTGATTTAATGTCGCCAGCAGGATTTGAGTCTAACCATGCGGGCGGAGTGCTTGGCGGTATTTCTTCTGGTCAGCCTGTTGTTGCGCATATTGCATTAAAACCAACTTCTAGTATTTCAGTACCTGGTCAAAGTATGACTGCTCAAGGTACCACAGCAGATGTGGTCACTAAAGGTCGTCATGATCCATGTGTTGGTATTCGTGCTGTACCGATTGCCGAAGCCATGCTGGCTATCGTATTGATGGATCACTTACTTCGTCATCGCGCGCAAAATCAGGACGTGGTTTCCCAAACCCCTGTCATCGGAATGAAGTAATGCCTAATTTGTTAAGCACTGAGCCAAAAGCAGTTTGGCTCAGTGCTTGTTATTTCTTTTTCTTTTCCATCCTCGGTTTAATGGTTCCTTATCTCGGTGTGTTTTTCGATAACCGAGGCTACAATGCGCAAGAAATTGGTTTTCTCATGGCAATACTCATGGGAACACGCATCATTGCACCTAACGTTTGGGCGTTTGTCGCTGATAGAACGGGCATGCGCAGTGAGTTAGTTAAGTTTGGATCAGCTGCCGCGGCGATAACTTACATCAGTTTTTTCTTTGATGCTGGTGTGGTTTACCTTGCCATTAGCTTGTTTATCTATACCTTTTTTTGGAATGCAATTCTCGCTCAGTTAGAAGTGATTACCCTTGAAAGTTTGGGTGATGAAGCGCATCGCTATGGCGCGATTCGAAGCTGGGGCAGTGTCGGTTACATTTGTTTAGTGGTGGCTGGTGGCTTTGCTATCAGCCAGTTTGGCGCTGACATATTGCCCTCAATTGGCATGCTGTTATTCATCGGTATGTTTTTGTGTTCCTTGGCGTTGCCTGCTAATCGAGTCAACGTTGCTGACGCATCTTTAAGGCCCCCTTTAAAAATTACCGCGCCTATATTTTGGTTTTTAGTCTCAGCCTTATTATTACAGATGAGTGTTGGGCCATTTTATGGCTTCTTCGTACTTTACCTAAAGCAAGCGGGTTACTCTGAAGCGAGCGCGGGGTTATTTGTCGCTTTTGGTGTTGTGGTCGAGATCTTAATGTTCATGCTAGCACCAAGGTTACTGGGTCGGTTTGGGGTTAAATTATTACTGCTACTCAGTGTGGCATTAACGGCTGTTCGTTGGTTGTTGTTAGCTTATGGGGTTGATAGCATCTTAATTTTATCCATTAGCCAAGCGCTGCATGCCTTTACTTTTGGTTTAACCCATGCGGCTTCTATTCAGTTTATTCATCGTAATTTTGATATTGCCCATCGCAGCAAAGGCCAAGCCATGTACGCCAGTATCAGCTTTGGTTTTGGTGGCGCGCTCGGTATTTGGATAAGCGGGCTTATTTGGGGTGATGGTTCTGGCTCTACCAATACTTGGATTTTTGCCGCTATGTGTGCATTTTTATCTATGCTTGCCGTTATGGCCATTTCAGAGAAAAAAAAGGACGTTATTTCGTGAAGCGTTTTCGTTTAGGTTTGATTATCAATCCGCTTGCTGGATTAGGTGGTAGTGTCGGGTTAAAAGGCTCTGACGGTGTTGCGACGCAAGCTATTGCAAAAGGCGCTGAGCCCAAAGCGCAGCTTAGAATGCAACAAGCTTTAGAGGTTGTGCTGCCATTTAAAGATCAAATCGATATTATTACCGCATCCGGCGCGATGGGGCATGATTTAGCCCAACAGCTTGGGTTTAATACTGAGTGCGTTTATCAGTCTGCGAATATAACCGAAGCTAAAGACACTCAATCAGCCGTTAAAGCACTGATCAATGAATCGTTAGATTTACTGTTATTTGCCGGTGGTGACGGCACTGCCAGAGATATTTATAGTGTCATTGAGCAAGATGATACTGCGCTTTTACCTGTGTTAGGTGTGCCTGCTGGGGTTAAGATTCACTCTGGGGTGTATGCGATTACCCCCCATGCTGCCGGTGTTGTGGTTGAAATGCTGTTAAAACGTGAATTGGTGAGCTTGATGGATGCTGACGTGATGGATATTGATGAAGTGGCGTTTAGGCAAGGTGTGGTAAAAGCTAAACGATACGGTGAAATGCAGGTGCCTGCAGAGCCACGTTATATTCAAGCGGTAAAAATGGGCGGCAAGGAAGTCGATGAACTGGTGTTAGCTGATATCGCAGCTGATGTGATTAGTCAGATGGAAGATGAGCTGTATATCATAGGCAGTGGCTCTACTGTTGCTGCGTTAATGGAAGAGCTCAATATTGATAACACCTTATTAGGTGTTGATGTGATTCATGATCAAACCTTAGTAGCCAGTGATGTTACTGCTAAGCAGTTAATTGAGCTTACTCAGCATAAACCCACAAAACTGGTTATTACCCTCATTGGCGGTCAAGGCCACATATTAGGTCGAGGTAATCAGCAGTTGTCTCCAGAGCTAATAAAACAAGTTGGTAAAGACAATATTATTATCCTTGCTACAAAAACTAAGTTAAAAGCACTTGAAGGCAGGCCATTAATTGTGGATAGTGGCGACCCAGAATTAGATAGAGAGCTTACGGGCTATTATAAAATTGTTACTGGATACCACGATTACGTGATGTACCAAGTGGCAAATCCAGATTTATCGGAGAGCTAAACCATGTTAGAAAAATATGATGCTGCATTAGAGTCATGGATTGAAAGTAACGTTGCCCATGGCGATGATGATGCGTTATTTGCCAGTGGTTATTTGCAAGGCCATATCGCTGTTGTATTGTCACAGCTTGAGCAAGAGCAGACTTCTGGCATCGATGCATTAGATGATAAAATGGTCGATTGTTTAGCGCTAGCAAACGATGAACTAGATGAAGCAGATTTCAGTCTAGTCAAGGCTGCATGGTTACAGCTTCGTCAAATTATTAGCGACATTAAATAATCTATGACTAAGCAAACTGTTTCAATTGGGCTTGTTAACCCAAAAACACCAGTAAATGTTGGCGGCATTATGCGCGCTGCTGGCTGTTACCGAGCTAATTCGGTTTTTTACACTGGTAATCGTTATGCATTGGCGGCACGTTCTGGTGAAGCGCAATATGACATCGATACCAAAAATGCGGCCGCTACTATTCCGCTCACCGCTGTTGAGTCTTTACTTGAGCAAGTGCCACAAGGCGCAAAAATCATTTGTGTTGATCTAGTGGTTGGCGCAACGCCGCTGCCTTTGTTTGAGCACCCGCAAGATGCATTTTATATTTTTGGCCCTGAAGATGGCACCATACCCCAGCAAATTATCGATGCCGCGGATGATGTGGTTTATGTGCCAACTCTCGGTTGTATGAACTTAGCTGCGTCAGTGAATGTATTGCTTTATGACCGCTTATCAAAAAGCACTCAAATAGCGGCAGACGATGAATTAATTCGTGAAAGTCGCGACAATAATAATCGTACCAAAGTCAAAACTTGGCTAAAAAAGTAAACGGTTAATTGGTTCAGCGTTAATCGCCTGGTAATAACTAAAGCTCAATAAGATAATGTCCTATTGAGCTTTTTTATGCCTGATTTTTAGATGCTTAAGTGGCTATTTGTTGTATTTGTTCAAAAAAGAGCTTAAATATTCCAAGCCACTTTTTTGTGTTGCTACTTGTGTTGTTACTTGTGTTGCTACTTGAGTTTCTGCTTGTGCATAGGCTCGAGTTAGCTCAGCTTGTAAGCAGTGATAAATTGCAGTTTCATGTTCTGCTATAAGTTCAAATGTCGGTGCTAATTGACGGCTCTCTTGACTATCTTGAAGCTGACATTGCTGTAACCATTGTCGATATTTTACTTCATAAGGTTCAACCCATTGGCTTAAGGTCTGCATTAATTCAAGCCAAGGTAAGTCGATCCACTTTTTGGCATCGTCATCGCCTTGTGCGGTTAATTCAGCGGTTTTAAACACATATTTTTGAGGTTGTTTCAAAAGATGCTGTAGTAATAACTCTGCGGTAACCGTTTCTACTTCCACTAACGCCTTCCAGAGCTTATTTTGCTCATCATTATCGTCAACATTTTCAAAGTAACTAAAAAATGCAATGCCGTAAATCTCGCCTTCGTAAGCTTGATGGATTAGATGATTCATTGTTATCTCTGTCGATTGAATTAAAACGCTCAATTAGCTTAACGCTTTACCTTTGAGTAACTTTCTTAACCACATTCGATTGGGGTTAAGCATTGCCAGCATTTCATAGCTAAGTGGTGGCGTGTGATTGCATATCATTGCCGCTAATGCCTCTGCAGCTAAAGGCCCAGAACTTAGGCCTCTTGAGCCTAGTCCTCCCAAAATGAATAAATTGTCATAGCTTGGTGCTTGGTGTTGCTGCCAAAACTTTCGGCTAGCGGGACTATGCTGATGTTGCTCTAATGGCTGCTGATTATATTGGGCATAAATGGCTTCAACATTAGGGGCGAGTCCCATCATAGGGCAATGATCACGAGTAACCATTCTAACGCCCACTCTGGCGCTGGCAGCTGATACATCAATATCGCACAGCCAGTTACGCTCAGGAAAACTCTGATGCATTTTTTGGGCATTTTCTAATTGCTCAGTGGGACTGTAATCTACATTATCGGGCGACTTTACATAGCTTGCCCCAACACAGTGGCGCTGATTATTACTGGGAGTGAGATAGCCGTGGGCGCAAATCACCGTATCAAGTTGAGCCAGTTCACCTTGGCTGGGTATATGGCTCACTTGGCCACGAAAGCCTGTGACCTGTAATAATTTAGTTTGTTTAAAATCAGTTAATTGAGCCCCTGAAGCGATGACGACTTTACCATGCCTAAAGCTATCATGTTGCTCGTTGTCATGACTGGCGTTAAGTTGCCAGTAAGCACTCTGAGAGGGCACTTTGCCATCTTGTGTTAAGTCAATGTCGTGCTCAAGGCTGTTAACCCGTTCAGGACTGTTAACTCGCTCAAGGCTGTTAACTCGCTCAAGGCTGTTAATTTTAGTGTTGAGCTTAATTATTAATTTACAGCCATTTTTTTCTGCAACTGAAGTGGCATGAGCAATGGCTGCCTGAGCAAATTCAAAAGGGCAGATCCAACCAGCCCAAGGATAGTAAAAGCCATTTTTGTTGATGTCGATTTTTGCCAGTTGATTGGCTTGCTCAGCGTTAACACTGAAAGCAATTTCTTTTGGCCACTGCTGACCAAGCATAATTTTATTCAGTCTGGCATCACTGCGCTCATCAAACCCAGTTTGCAGTACACCACAAAATTGATGGTCAATCTGGTGACCTAACGCTGTTAATTGCTGCAACCTACGGCGACTGAATAAAAAAGCTTGTTGAAAGTACTGACTCATCAGGTTGTTATCAGGAGTGAGTAGGGGATAAATAGCGCCTTGCTTATTACCCGATGCGCCATCAGCCAATTGGTTATCTTTGCAATAAATGGTGACACTCTGCCCACGTTCAATCAGTGATAACGCCAAATGGGCTGCAGCTATACCGCCACCAATAATGGCGATAGTGTCGTCACTGCTTTGATGATGTTCACTGCAAGGGCTCAAGCAATAGGCGTAATGGCTATCAGTACTGCGGCGCAGCGCTTGGCGCTCTTGTAAGGCAATAGAATCGTGTTTTTGAGTATCAGGTTGACATTCACTTTTCTGGTTAAAAATATTATTTACGCCAAAACCGCTTCTGCTGGCTAATAGGTTAAGTTGTTTAAAGCTCGTTGCGTTATCATTGTCACTGGCAGAGTCAAAATAGTGAATATTGGCTGTATCTTCACTCAGTCTGCCCATTTGCCACAGTAACTTTTCACTAAGGTATTGATCTATATATTGGCTTGTAATCGTATGAGGTAAGCAATGCCAGTTTGATATCAACATTTTTTCGGCGTTGGGAATACCTTGGCAATTTTCTAACAATGAACCGAAATACAGATCAACAGTGAATAAACCTTTGGCTAACACCAATCTTTGGCAACCAGATATTTTGGCGATACAAGCTTGCTGAAGGACTAAGGCTAATTCATAAAATGGATCTTGTTTATCAAGATGTTGATGTAAAAAGCCTAATTCAGCTGAATTTATAGGATTAGGTTCAAATATGCTGAGCAGTGTTTTTTGGTTTTTTGTTAGAGATAACTGCCATAGTGACATGAGCTCCATACCAATACCGAAGCCTATTTGAGCAATCGATAAGGTTTTATTTGAGACTGCTGCATCAGACAGGACAGTTTGATGATAATGCCTTATGCTAGAGGCATTATCAGGATTTTGACAGTAACTACTTGGATATTTTGCCGAAAATGTTGCACAATCTCGGTCTATAAAAAGGAAGTCAGTGGTTAATTTGGTCAAAGTTCGTTACTCAAAATGATTCAATTGAGATTATTTTACCTGTGTTTGCTGAAAGCTGACCACTTTATTCATCTAAAGCGGATATCATTGCCACAGCAAAATTAGGTACTGACATGTACAAAATGGATAGCATAAAATGAAAAGAGTCGTAATTACAGGTTTAGGTGTTGTTTCTAGCATCGGTAATAACAAGCAAGAAGTGACAGAGTCATTGAAAGCTGGACGTAGTGGTATCACCCATTCAGATCAATTTGAAGAAATGAAATTACGTAGTCATGTTTGGGGGGATATCAAATTAAACCCTGCTGAGCATATTGACCGTAAGGCATTACGCTTCATGGGAGACGCAGCAGCTTACGCTTATATTGCAATGCAAGAAGCAATCAGTGATGCTAATTTGACAGAAGAGCAGTATTCTCACCATCGCGTGGGTTTAGTGGTCGGTACTGGCGGCGCATCATCTAAAAATCAAGTACAAGCAGCTGACACCTTACGTGAAAAAAGCGTAAAACGTGTTGGCCCTTATATTGTACCGCGCATTATGGCCAGTACGGCGAGTGCTTGTTTAGCGACCCCATTTAAAATTAAAGGTATGAATTATTCAATTAGTTCTGCTTGTGCAACTTCAGCACATTGTATTGGCCATGCAGCTGAGCTTATTCAAATGGGTAAGCAAGATATGGTATTTGCTGGTGGTGCAGAAGAACTAGATTGGACCCTAACCATGGGCTTCGATGCTATGGGGGCATTGTCAACTAAGTATAATGACACGCCTGAAAAGGCTTCACGTACTTACGATGCTGACCGTGATGGTTTTGTTATCTCTGGTGGCGGCGGGATTGTTGTCGTTGAAGAGTTAGAGCATGCATTAGCTCGTGGCGCAAAAATCTATGCGGAAATCATTGGTTATGGCGCATCTTCTGATGGCTACGACATGGTTGCACCGTCAGGTGAAGGTGCTGTGCGTTGTATGCAAATGGCGCTAGCTGATGTTGATACCCCAATTGATTATATCAATACTCATGGTACTTCAACCCCAGTTGGTGATGTGCGTGAGCTTGAAGCTTTGCGTGAGGTTTTTCCGACAGACATGCCTCCAGTTGCATCAACTAAATCATTGACTGGCCATGCATTAGGTGCAGCCGGTGTTCACGAGGCCATTTATAGCTTAGTGATGATGGAAGATAGCTTTATTGCACCAAGTATCAATATCGATACCTTGGATGAACAAGCCGTTGGTATTCCTTTAGTCACTGAGTATCGTGATGCAAAGCTAACGACTGTGATGAGCAACAGCTTTGGCTTTGGTGGCACTAATGCCACTTTGGTTATGCGCAAGTATAAATAAGCTTAGACAGCGACTTTATTAGTCGTTCGTATAAAGTAATCAAAGCCTTCTAGTCGACAGACTAGAAGGCTTTTTTGTGTTTTTTGACCTTTAAAGCAGATTAAAACTATTTTTACACATAGCTAATCAATGCGGCTCGAAAACAATATTTCTAATTCATTGATACCTATGCATTCTAATAACTTGATAGAATAAGCAGATAATCACAGTATTTATGGCTAATTACACTTATGAAAATCGTTGCCGATGAAAACATGCCTTATGTGGAAGCCTTATTTGGGCACCTAGGGACAATTGAGCGCGTAAATGGTCGCTCATTAGCACCAGAGCAACTGATTGATGTTGACGTGCTGCTAGTTCGTTCAGTTACTAAGGTCAATCAAGGCTTATTGTCTAAAGCAAACAAATTACTGTTTGTTGGCAGTGCCACCATAGGTACCGACCATATTGATTTAGCCTATCTTAAGCAGCGTAATATCCCGTTTACTAATGCCCCTGGATGCAATGCCACAGCGGTGGGCGAGTATGCTTTTATCGCCATGCTTGAATTGGCTAAACGCTTTAAGCAGCCAATAAAAAATAAAGTTGTTGGCATTGTCGGTGCGGGTAATACCGGTTCAGCATTAGAAAAGTGCCTAAACGCTTATGGCATGAAAGTACTGTTATGTGATCCTATTTTAGAAAAAAGTGCTGCGGATGAACGCCAGTTCGTGTCATTAGATACCATAATCGAGCAAGCCGACATCATCAGTTTACATGTGCCAATTACCAAAGAAGGCGCAGATAAAACCTGGTATTTATTCGATGAAGCTCGATTACTGCAGCTAAGAGAAAATACCTGGTTATTAAATTGCTGCAGAGGTGAGGTCATTGATAACCGAGCCTTGATAAAAGTTAAGCGTCTACGTGACGATTTAAAACTGGTTTTAGATGTATGGGAAGGTGAGCCACACCCAATGGTTGAGCTGGTGCCGTTAGCTGAATTTGCGACTCCTCACATTGCTGGATATAGCTTAGAAGGCAAAGCTCGGGGCACCTTTATGTTGTTTGAAAAATTGTGTGACATCCTAAAGTTGCCCCATGAGAAATCAGTATCGAGCCTGTTACCGTCATTTTTTATTAATCAATTATCCGTGGCAGAGCAACCGACAGAAAGTCAGTTACTTACCCTTGCTAGACAGGTTTATAACCTCAAAGATGATGACGAATTATTTAGAAAAACCTTTCTAAATCACAATGGCTTCGATCATATGAGAAAAAATCACACTCATCGACGTGAATTTAGTGCATTGTCGCTAGTCAACACGGGTGCTTGTAAGGTAAATTGGGTCTATAAATTAGGTTTTTCAGGAGTCGAGCGTTAATTATGTCACAGGAATTTAATGTTGTTGTTTTAGGTGCGTCGGGCGCAGTGGGTCAAACTATGATTGAGATCCTTGAAGAGCGAAACTTTCCGGTTGCAAACTTATACCCATTAGCCAGTAGCCGCAGTGCAGGTGAAACCGTTAGCTTTAATGGTAAACAAGTCGAAATTCTAGATGTGGATACGTTCGATTGGAGCACGGCTCAAATTGGATTCTTCTCCGCAGGTGGTGACGTCTCAGCTAAGTGGGCCCCGATTGCTGCAGAGCATGGCTGTGTGGTGATTGATAACACCTCACATTTTCGTTATGACATCGATGTGCCATTAGTGGTACCAGAAGTTAATCCGCAGGCCATCGCAGACTTCCGTAATCGTAATATCATTGCTAATCCTAACTGTTCAACCATTCAAATGTTAGTGGCGCTAAAGCCTATTTATGATGCATTTGGTATTTCACGTATTAACGTGGCAACTTACCAGTCTGTATCAGGTTCAGGTAAGCAAGCTATTGAAGAATTAGCGGGTCAGACGGCCAAACTACTTCAAGGTTTACCAGCTGAAAATAAAGTATACCCAAAGCAAATTGCTTTTAACGTATTACCGCAAATTGATGTGTTTATGGACAATGGTTACACCAAAGAAGAAATGAAAATGGTGTGGGAAACGCAAAAGATTTTTGGTGATCACGATATCGTGGTTAATCCAACAGCGGTGCGTGTTCCGGTTTTTTATGGTCACTCAGAAGCAGTGCACCTTGAAACTCGCCAACCTGTTGAAGCAGAAGAAGTAAAAGCCGTCCTACGTGATGCTGAAGGTATCGTGTTATTTGAAAATGATGAAGATTATCCAACGGTAGTGACAGACTCTGCAGGTACCGATCCAGTATTTGTTGGCCGTGTGAGAAAAGATATTTCTCATGATTACGGTATAAATTTATGGGTGACTGCCGATAACATCCGTAAAGGTGCTGCTTTAAACAGTGTTCAAATAGCCGAAGTCTTGATTAGAGATTATTATTAATACGATAATATCCCTATAAATAGAGCTATTTAGATTAAAAAGCCTGCAGCCTGCAGGCTTTTTTCATTTTAGCGTGGTTCACAGTAGCAGGGTAATTAAATCTGGTTTATAGTCTTATGAATACTAAAACTAATAAATACAATTGCCTAAAGCCAGTTGTCATGATGACAACCCCATAGCGCTCAAAGGAAAGATTGATGATTCTTCGTACTGCTTATTTTGTTGGCATAATGGCCTGTGCTTTGGCCGCTGTTTCTGCTTCTTCTACGGTTGAGCCTGTCCATGCTCAGACGCTAAAAATTACCGGCCCCAACGGCGAAGTCAATTCTATCGTTGCCCGTCAATATGGTCCTACAACTTCAGCCGACACTTTTTGGAGTATTGCGCAAAAGGTTAGGCCCAATCAAAATATCACCATATACCAAGTGATGGCGGCACTTTTTGATGCTAATCCCCACGCCTTTAGCAGTGATAATTATAATTCTTTAGAGCGGGGGATGACGCTGTTGGTCCCTTCTGCAGATGTGATGGCGCAAATCCCCAAAGCGGATGCCAAGCTTCGGGCTGAAGATAATGATAAACGCTTCGCGAATGCCAATATAACGGTCAAAGCGCCGCAAAAGCCTGCGGTAAGTGCTGGGCAAACGAGCGCAACTTCAGCTCAAAAACCGTTAGCCATCGTAGCTGAAAAAACACTTAAAAATACAGTCGAGGTTAACCAACCTCTCATTGATGAGTTAACCGTTAAACTCGAGAACGCACAAAGTAAAAGTTTATCTTTAACCGATGAATTGGCGCGTTCAGAAGATATGTTAATGATTAAGGACGCTGACAACGCTGCCTTAAAAGCGAAGATAAAAGAGCTGTCTTTGCAGCTTTCTGTCTCACAAGAAGAGTTACAATTACTTTCTGAAAAGCACACTGAACTTGAAGCGGCCTACGCGCTATTGGTTGCTGAAAATGCTAAGCCAACAGTCATTGAGCAGCCAACTAACTTTTGGCGGTCAATTGCTGACAACATGATATTGCTTGCCGTTATCGCGGCATTACCGCTTATTATAATCTTTCTGATTATTTTCTGGCTGATGCGCCGTAAAAATGAGCAGGATGAAAGCATCAATGAAACACCTCAAGCTGAAACTAGTTCAGAACCCTTAGCCGTTACGGATGATATTGACGATCTCAATGACTTAGCGATTCATTTAGATGAAGAAGACTCTACGGAAGATTTGCTTGATCTAGATATCACCAACGAAACGCAATTATCTTTAGATGGTGCTGATGATGTTGATATGTATATCGAAGATGAAAAGGCTAGCGAACAAATAGCTGAAGGCACCTCACTAGATGATTTGTGGTCTGAAGCCATGAATGAGCAAGAAGTCGAATTGGCGTCTATAGAAGACGAAGGAGACTATTTTGAAAGCTTACTTGACGGTCTTGATGAATCAGCAGAAGTTAAACAAACAGACGAAGAAGATTTAGACAGTTTACTTGCAGACTTTGATTTACCAGCAGAGGATACTACTGAAGTTGCACCAGAACTAAGCCAAACAGATACCCAAGATGACATTGACAGCTTACTGGCTGATTTTGATTTACCGACGGATAATGCTGGTGAAGTTGCTGCAGAAGCTGAAGCTGAAGCTGAAGCTGAAGCTGAATCTGAAGTCGCACCAGAACCAAGCCAAACAGATGTTCAAGATGACATCGACAGCTTACTGGCTGATTTTGATTTACCGACGAATAATGCTGGTGAAGTTGCTGCTGAAGCTGAATCTGAAGTCGCACCAGAACTAAGCCAAACAGATACCCAAGATGACATCGACAGCTTACTGGCAGATTTTGATTTACCGACGGATAATGCTGGTGAAGTTGCTGCAGAAGCTGAATTTGAAGTCGCACCAGAACCAAGCCAAACAGATACCCAAGATGATATCGACAGCTTACTGGCAGATTTTGATTTACCGGCAGATGAAGCTATAACCGAAGCAGGCAGTGAAGCAGACGGTGAATTAGATAGCGGATCTTTACAGCAAACGCCAGAAACAGATACTCAAGATGACATCGACAGCTTACTAGCTGACTTTGATTTAGCGCCTGAATCATCAAATGTTGTCGATACACAGGCTGATGAATCTGCCAATAGCGCAGTTGATGATTCAGTTGATGATTCAGTTGATGATATTGACGCCTTACTTGCATCCATCGACGTTACTGATGATGTTGAAGGGGCAGAAGATTTTTCTGCCGAAATTGCAGCTGAATTAGAAAGCGATGTTGCCACCACATTAGATGACAGCGAGAATCTTGATGAGTTACTGGCAACAGTCGATCCTGAAAAAGAGTTTACTCCGCTAGCCACTTCAGATGTCGATGTCGAGCAGCAATTAGCTTCTGAGCTAGCCCAAATTGAATCAGAGCTTGAAATTGATAGCGACAATAGCGATCTTGACTCACTCATTTCAGATTTAGAAACACAAACCGAGTTACCTCAACAGACAGCAGAGCCTGAAGAGTCATTTACTGGGGCAGATGATTTCGCCGCGCAAATTGCCGCCGAGCTTGAGCAGGAACAAGGCGAGCACGAACACGCCACCACATCGGATGCCGATTTAGATGCCTTGCTTGCTGACATGAATAATGAGCCAGAAGCCAGCCTTGCAGATACAGATACGCGCCAAGCCGAGCCACTCACATTTGCCTCTGGTGATGATGTCACTCTTGGCCTAGATGATGATCAGCACGATGATCCCCTCGTTAACCAGTTATTAGCGGCTGAGAAATCAACAGAGTCTAATAACGATAGCAATACAGATGCCGACGATCTTGATGCGTTATTGGCAGACTTTGATGTCGATAAGCTCGCCGAGGATGATGAACCGCCATTATTTTCAATCGATGAGTTTTCGGAGGACGAAAGAGGCTCTGAAGCTGAATTTGATAACATGCTGGCAGGCCTGTCAGCACTTGATGATGACTTAGCTGAAACTGATGCAGCTCCAGACACAGTCGCTGATAAAGACACTGACACTGACCATGACAGCAAGCTTAACGAAAACCCTGAATTTGAGCCAAAAGAGTCAGGCTTTTTTGATGATCTAAAATCAAAAAAAGCTGAGCCGGCCAAATTAGATTGGGAGTCAGAATTATTTAAACAAGCCAGCAACCAAGATGATGTTGATAGTGCAGATGAAGTTAATAGTGCAGATGAAGTTAATAGTGCAGATGATGGCAGTTATTCTCTTACTGAAGATAATTTAACTGTTGATGAAGCCCTTGCAGCCCTTGACGCTGAAGAAAAGCAATCAACACCATCTGAAGAGACTCTTAATACCTTTGAACAAGAAAACGGTTTCATCGATATTGACGTATTATTAAATGATGCCGATGAAATAGTTGAAGTAAGCGATCAGTACAAAGATGTTGAAGTGGATATGGGCGAAGTTAATGCCCTTATTGGCAATGCGGAAATGATTGATGTTGATGACGAAGAAAATTCAGTTAATGCCAAATTAGATCTGGCCCGTGCCTACATTGAGATTGAAGATGAAGATGCTGCCAAAGCATTACTCACTGAAGTCAAAATTGACGGTAATGAACGCCAACAAAGTGAAGCCTCAAAACTACTGAATGATATAAGCTAATCATAAAGTACATAAAACGGCGCAGTTAACTGCGCCGTTTTTGTATCAGGTATACAGACTCTGACAGTGGGTTGTGCTTTTGCATTACATCTTCAGTTAATTTGTTATAAAATGCGCGCACTTAAAATTAGAGGGTTTAATCAATGCGTGTGGCCTTAGGCGTCGAATACGATGGTAGTCAATATTTTGGTTGGCAAAGACAGAAAGAAGTTGATTCTGTGCAAGCGCAAATCGAAGCGGCGTTATCATCAATTGCCAATGAACCGATTGAAATTATCTGTGCGGGACGTACAGATTCTGGGGTACATGGAACAGGTCAAGTCATACATTTTGATACTCAAGCTAATCGAGCGATGTCAGCGTGGACATTAGGCGTTAATGCCAAGCTACCTGATAATATTGCAATCCGCTGGGCGAAAGAAGTGGATGAGACTTTCCATGCTCGCTTTTCAGCGACTGCACGTCGATATCGTTATATTATCAATAACAGTGAATTTAGACCGGGTATTTTAAATAAGGGTTTAACCCATTATCACTACCCACTGGATCACAATTTGATGCACCAAGGCGCGCAATTGTTTGTTGGTGAACATGACTTTACCAGCTTCAGAGCATTACAGTGCCAAGCCCATAGCCCGGTAAGAACCATTGAATTTGTTAATGTCACTCGTCAAGGAACATTCATTATTATCGATATTAAAGCCAATGCATTTTTGCATCATATGGTGCGTAATATTGTTGGCACCTTACTTGAAATCGGCCAGTCACATCAAAAAATTGAGTGGGTTAATGAACTTCTAGCATTAAAAGATAGAAAATTTGCCGCGCCGACATCAAAGCCCAATGGCTTATATCTGGTGGATGTGACTTACCCAGAGCACTACAACTTACCTAAGCCGCCAATGGGGCCGCTATTTATGCAAGATTAGACACTTAGCTGCTACTGATCGCTAAATAGTCGCATTTTTACTGTTTACGAAACAACAATGTGAGCATGGGACAAATTCAAAAGGGATACAATGAAGACAGATAATGACACGCAATTAACCGTTAAGCCTGCAAAAGACGCAAGCTTGTCCCAATGGTTAGATTATTTATTATCGATTCACCCCACTGAAATAGATATGGGCTTAACCCGAGTAACGGCCGTTGCTGAGCGTTTAAGTCTATTGTCCTTAGCTGACTCTAAAGTGATTACCGTTGCCGGAACCAATGGCAAAGGTACCACTTGCGCCATGCTTGAGGCGGTATTTTTGCAAGCCGGTAAAACGGTTGGGGTTTATAGCTCGCCGCACTTAGTTAACTTTAACGAGCGCGTAAGGCTTAATCATATTGACGTGACAGATGCGCAAATTATTGAAGCCTTTAGTGTCATTGAACATGCCCGCGCTGAGATCTCATTAAGCTTTTTTGAATTTGCCACCTTAACAGGATTATATATTTTCAAGCTGGCTAAACCTGAGATTATTTTACTGGAAGTGGGCTTAGGTGGTCGTTTAGATGCAACCAATATTATTGATGCCGATGTCAGTGTCATTACCTCGATTGATATTGATCATCAAGAGTATCTAGGTGATACCAGAGAGCTAGTCGGCCGTGAAAAGGCAGGAGTATTTAGAACTGAGTGTTTAGCGGTGATTGGCGAACCTGATTGCCCTAATTCCATAACCGAATATGCCCAAGCGATTAATGCGTATGCTTATAGTGTTAATAAAGACTTTAGCTATGTTATTGCAAATGACACTAGCACAGATAACCGCTCAACTTGGCACTATAGCAGTGCTAATCGCAGCATAGAGGCTATACCATTACCGAGATTACCTTTAGCCAATGCCGCCACTGCCATTGCTGTTATTGAGCAGGCTTTCCCACAACTCAGTGATAACGATATTAAACAGGGCATTGCCAATGCCAGTTTGTCAGGCCGCTTTGAGCAAGTACTAGAACAACCAAAAGTGTGGGTTGATGTAGCACATAATCCCCATGCTGCGAAATACCTTGCTACGCAACTGCAAGGCTTTAAGCCTGCGCGCATTATTGCCTTATGCGGTATGTTAAAAGATAAAGATGCCGCTGCAGTTTTAAAGGAGCTTGAAGACAGTATTGATGAATGGAACTTTGTATCATTACCGGTTGAGCGCGGAAATGATGCTAAAACATTAGCCAAGGAGTTAAATACAAGCTTGTCTGCATCACAATTTGACTCAATGGATTTGGCTTGGCGCAGTATTAAGTCAAATATAAATGCAGATGATGTAGTAATTGTTTTTGGCTCATTTTACACTGTGGCAGCGTTTAGTGAATTATTAAAAAAGGGATAAAGATTTGTCTGGTCAATTTCAAAACCGTTTAGTTGGCACCATAGTGATCGTTGCTCTTGGGGTTATATTTTTACCTGATTTATTAGACGGTAAAAAGCAGCGCCAAGTTGAAGAGTTTACAGAAATTCCTTTACGCCCAGTGATTACTGAGCAAGCAAGCGATCAAATTGGCGAGGGTTACACTCCTGAAACCTTTGAAGTTGAAGAGATTGCAGCAACCCAAGATTTAGCTCAAGTTTCAGAAAAAACCAGCACTACGCCAGCGACTAAAACTGACAGTGGAACAAAGTCAGTCACAAGTGCCAACACCGCAACCGCATTAACAGCAGTAACCTCAAAGCCTGAAACTGTTAAATCAGCCATAAAACAAGCTCAGCCCATCAAAGCGGGATTTACCTTGCAGTTGGGTGGTTTTAATAACGCTAAAAATGTTGAAGGCTTAGTTCAAAAGCTGCGCACTAATGGTTTTACCGCTTATACATTACCGACTAAACCGATTGATGGTTCTTTAACAAAAGTGTTTGTCGGCCCTGAACTCTCAGCAGATAAACTGAAAAGTTATCAACAAAAAATACAGAAAATAACCGGTCTTCAAGGCAAGATTGTGCAATACAATCCCCTAGAAAACTAACTATTCATCATTGTTTTTTTCAGCGCACAGTCAATTTATTCTGCTAGAGGTGTGAAACTTTTCAGTCTCTGTTAGAATCGCGCCGTCTTAACATCTATACCGGATCCCTCTCTCAATGGTTTGGATTGATTACGCTATTCTCATTATCATCGGCCTATCAACTGTTATCAGTTTGATACGTGGATTTGCCAAAGAAGCCATGTCGCTAGTGGTATGGTTCGCTGCTTTCTTTGTTGCTAGCCAATTTTATCAAGATCTCGCTGTTCACCTAACGCAGATGAATGACGAAATGCTTAGAAATGGCGTTGCAATTGCTATTTTATTTATCGCTACTCTCATTCTTGGTGCCTTAGTTAATTACATATTAGGCCAACTGGTGTCAAAAACCGGCTTGTCAGGCACAGACCGCGTATTAGGTTTGTGCTTTGGCGCGCTTCGCGGGGCGTTAATCGTCAGCGCAATATTATTTTTTCTGGATGCGTTTACCGGTGCTTCAAGTCAAGACTGGTGGACGGATTCAGAGCTTGTACCCCAATTTGGTGTGGTTATTCAGTGGTTTTTTGACTATCTGGAAAATACCTCCAGCTTTGTACCCAAAATATAAATATAAATATAAAACATCTTACAATGAGGAAGCTTACCCATGTGTGGTATCGTCGGAATAGTTGGTCTGTCATCGGTTAATCAAACCATTTATGATGCGTTGACCGTGCTTCAGCACCGTGGTCAAGATGCTGCAGGCATCGTGACCGTGGACAAAAATGCATTTCGTTTACGTAAGGCTAATGGACTCGTTAAAGACGTATTTGAAATCAAACACATGCAACGCCTTCAAGGTAATGCAGGTATTGGACACGTACGTTATCCAACAGCAGGCAGCTCGAGTGCCTCTGAAGCACAACCATTCTATGTTAACTCTCCATTTGGTATTTCCTTAGCCCATAACGGTAACTTGACGAATACAGTTGAGCTTGCTGAAGGACTGATCAAAAAGCGCCGTCATGTAAATACCACCTCAGATTCTGAAGTGTTATTAAACTTGCTTGCTGATGAGCTGCAAGAAACCCGCAGCTTAACCTTAAGCGCTGATGAAGTTTTTGATGCAATAGCGAAAGTTCATGCACAAACTCGCGGTGCTTATGCTGCTGCGGCGATGATTATTGGCCAAGGCTTAGTGGCATTTCGTGACCCATTTGGGATCCGTCCTTTAGTACTTGGTAAGAACGAAACCCCAACAGGTACCGAATACATGGTCGCCTCTGAATCAGTGGCACTTGATGCAGTTGGCTTTGAAGTGATGCGCGACGTTGCGCCAGGCGAAGCAGTTTATATTTCACTTGATGGTCAACTATTTACTCGCCAATGTGCGGTTGAGCCAAGCTATGCACCTTGTATTTTTGAATTCGTCTATTTCGCTCGTCCAGACTCGAGTATTGATAAAGTGTCTGTCTATGCCAGCCGTGTAAACATGGGGGCTAAATTAGGCGCAAAAATTCAAAAGGAATGGGAAGATTATGATATTGACGTGGTGATCCCAATTCCTGAAACCTCGTGTGATATCGCCCTAGAAATTGCTCGTGGAATGGACCTGCCATATCGCCAAGGTTTTGTTAAAAACCGCTATATTGGCCGTACTTTTATTATGCCGGGTCAGCAAGAGCGTAAGAAATCTGTTCGCCGTAAGCTAAACGCGATTAAAACTGAATTTACTGGTAAGAACGTATTGTTAGTTGACGACTCAATTGTTCGTGGTACCACCTCTGAGCAAATCATTGAAATGGCTCGTGAAGCTGGGGCTAAGAAAGTGTATTTTGCTTCAGCAGCACCTGAAATTCGCTTCCCGAATGTCTACGGTATTGATATGCCAACCACCAATGAGTTGATTGCTCATGGCCGTGATGCTGATGAAATCGCTAAAATCATCGGCGCTGATGGGATTATCTTCCAAGACTTATCAGACTTGGTTGAAGCCGTTGGAATGGAAAATCCAGAAATTAAGCGCTTTGAAACCTCAGTATTTGATGGTCATTACATCACTAACGATGTTGACCAGGCGTACTTGGATCACCTGACTCAACTGCGAAATGATGATGCCAAAGCCAATAATAAAGACATTGGTACTAACTTAGAAATGCATAACGTTTGTCATCCTTAAACGATACTTTCTAAGTAACTGATTAAAGCCAGCTAGCCGCTGGCTTTTTTGTTTTTCTTTTCCTTCAGTAATCGAAACTAGTACTACAGATAAAAAAATGCCTGAATCACTTCAGGCATTTTGCTCGGTTTATTGATGATGAATCAATCTCAGATTATTAATATAAAAATATTAGTAATTATGAGCTTCAGCTAGTCTTGCAGGGGAATGACATACAGAACATGATTCAGTGATAGGTGCAGGGTCAAATACGGCAAAGTCGCCACTTTCACCCGTGTGCATATCAGCTTCTGGAGTGATAGCCACATTGAAATCACCACCTTGTTGTATCATGTGATTTTTCGCAGCATCACCTGTATGACAAGTGGCACAGTTAGCAGAAATCGCCGTGATACCGTAAACACTGCTTTCATCCATACCGTTTAACACAACTGCTGGTGCTACATCTTCAAGGTCAATCATACCAGTGTGACAAGCCTGACAATCAACCGGCATGTTTTTGTCGGTTGTTGGCATGTCATTTAGACCACGGTCTTGCTTGTATGCTCCAAAGTGCATGTTGTGAACCAATGGTCCCCACGCCATAGCGTAGTCTCCTATGGTTCCATCATCCTGTGTTTTACCTGGAGCCCAGTTATAAGCAGAGTGACACTGAGAACAAGCATCACCACCTAAATCAAAACCACCTCGAGCAGAACCATGTCCATCCAAGCCCTCAGTGTGACAAGTTAGACACTTCATGCCATCAGAGCTAGTACGACGGACGTCTTTGATGTTCGATACCGAGATAGGGGCATTAGCAGGGTATCCCCAACGGTGAGTATAGCTAATACGACCATCTACACCACCGGCTAATACTTCACCTTCAACATAAGGTAATGCATGGGTAATGATATAGGTTACTTCACCGTTTTCACCAGCAATAGGCGCTGTTTTTGCTCGAGCAACATGACCTTCATCGCGACCAGGAAGCATCGCTTCGCCGTTTCTCATCACAGTTGCCCAACCATTAGGGCTAGCGTCAGTGAGTGCGTTAATGTCAACAACTTTACCTTCACTGTCAGTGGCTTTAGTTGTTACTTCGATGGTCGCTTTATCTTCGCTACGAACAACAGATATAATTTCAAAGTTATAACGGTTTAATGCTTCATCACGATTTGCACCGTTTTCATGTTCATGTTGGAACGAATTGTGACAGGTTGCACAATCAAGGTCAGTAAAGTTACTGTGATTAACAGTTAAATCTTTATCTGCATCTTGTAAATCAGCATGACAGGTTGCACAGCCATTGAGTGACGCAGTAAATACCACATCGTCAACGTGACAAGTTGAACAACGGTATTTATCCATTGAATAACTTTTACTTAATGAAGCATGGCCAGAAGCCTGTATCACACCATCATCGTCATATTTATAACCATGACCCAGCATTGCCATGGTGTTTTCAGCCCAGCCGCCATCTTTTTGTTCAGTTTGAGTGTGACAAACTAGACATGCTTCAACAATAATAACTTCTTGGTCATTGTCGATTGCATGGTGATGTTGATGCCAACCCCAAGTTGCGTTGCCAGTAGCATCTTCAAATTCACCGTGACAGGCGACACATTTAGCATCGTCAGTGGTGCTAACTTGTGCATAAGAATCGTTTTTGGTAAACATCACGCGTTTAGTACGTGGCATACCATTTTCGCCATTACCTGGTCGAATATAGCCAGTACCAATTGATTCAGATGTAGCAGCTTCATGTGGCATAGAAAGGTTATAAATACCCTCACCAGCGTGAGTTAGCGTACCCGGTGCGTTATCATCACCCGCAACCCAAGTCACATCAACAGTGTCAGCAAGTAAACCTGCTTCATTTTTGATGGTTGACATTAACTGGACTTTATCTAAATCTTCTACTGGAACCCCATCTTGGTTCTCCACCGAAAATTCAACATTCACGACACCCTCGGCATATTGCCATTCCATGACTTTTGCTACTGCTGATGTGGTCACTACTGGTGGCACCCAAGGTGCACCAGGTTCGCCAGGTAGGCCATCGTTTCCATCTTTACCATCATTACAAGCACTCATCCCCAGTGCAGTAGCCACAAGTAAAGCAACACGACATTTGCTCATTAATTTCATCTCATACTCCAAAATGTTTTTCTTACCTCTTAATGGGTAATTGGAGGGTAATGTAAAGATTGCTTGGCAACTGTTGACTAGGTCACAAACTAGGGGTATTACTAGTTTAATTGTTTATATTCAATAGTTTGAATATAAACCTCCTAGCTGAACATTCTGAATTAAAGCTTAATCTCCCGATGTGTTTTTGCATTAAGATCACAAATTAAAGTAAATTTTTATTGGTTGTTTTTGGTTAAGTTTAGCGCCTTAAAAGCGTGTTTTTTGATGCTTTAGCCTAGTATTTTGAGTGGCAGATTATCTTTCTAAGAAACCTGCCATTGCATTAACAGTTGCACTTATTTTTGCTATTCGCTAAATTACACTGTAATTTCATACAGTGTTTTAAAAGTCTAATAAATCTATGATGCTCTATATTGCTGAAAAACCCAGTCTAGGCCGTGCTATTGCCGATGTATTACCAAAGCCTCATAAAAAAGGTGATGGTTTTATCATGAGCGCCAATGGGGATTGCGTGTCTTGGTGTATAGGGCATTTGTTAGAGCAAGCAGAACCAGATGTCTATGATCCCGCTTTTAAATCATGGCAATTAGCCCATTTACCCATAGTGCCGAGTAAATGGCAGTTAAAACCTAAAACTAATACCCGCTCACAGTTGAGCATCTTAAAAAAGCTCATCAAACAAGCATCGAGTTTAGTTAATGCTGGCGATCCTGATAGAGAAGGGCAGCTGCTGGTGGATGAAGTCATTTCCTATGCAGGTGTAAAGGCCGACAAGATTGCTCAAACCCAGCGTTTACTTATTAGCGATCTTAACCCTTCGGCGGTAAAACGCGCCTTAGGGCAATTGCGCACTAATAAAGAGTTTGTCCCCTTATCTACCTCAGCCTTAGCCCGCAGCCGCGCAGATTGGCTATATGGCATGAATATGACCCGCGCTTATACCATTCAAGGCAAAAAAGTAGGTTATCAGGGAGTATTGTCTGTTGGTCGAGTGCAAACCCCGGTACTGGGGTTAGTGGTAAGGCGAGATGAAGAAATTGCCAATTTTCAGCCCAAAGCTTTTTATGAAGTATTGGCGCATTTACTGACCGATAACCAAGAAGGCTTTTCGGCTAAGTGGAAACCCAGTGAAGCATGTCAGCCATATATGGATGAAGAGGGGCGAGTGCTCGCCAAAGGCTTAGCTGAAAATGTGGTGGGACGGATAACTAACAAGCCAGCTGAAGTGACCAAGCTTGAATCAAAAAATAAGCGTCAGAACCCCCCATTGCCTTATAGTTTATCCAGCCTGCAAATCGATGCGGCCAAGCGTTTTGGCATGAGCGCTAAAGAGGTGCTTGATACCTGTCAGAGTCTATATGAAAGGCATAAATTAATTACGTATCCGCGCTCAGATAGTCGCTATTTACCTGCTGAGCAACATGGCCTTGCACCCCAAGTTATTCGCGCAGTATTAAGTAATGATGCCGGTTTAACCGCTAAAGCAGATAAACCTAATGCCAAGCTTAAGTCCAAAGCCTGGAATGACAGTAAAGTTGATGCTCATCACGCGATAATTCCCACTGAAAAAACCACTAATTTGGCAAACTTATCAGCCAAAGAGTCGCAGTTATATTCTCATATTGCACGGCAGTATTTAGCCCAGTTTTACCCCGCCTATATTTATGATGAAACCCAAGTTGAAGTGACCATTGCGGGTGGCTTATTTACCACTAAAGCTAAGCAAGAGTTATCGTTAGGTTGGAAATGTTTGTTTGCGAAAATGCAGGGTAAAGATAATGCAGATGGTAGTGATGACGAAAATTTAGCGACCTTACCGCCACTGAAAAAAGGTCAACAACTCCATTGTGAGCGTGGCGAATTGTTTGAAAAAACCACTCAAGCGCCAAAACACTTTACTGATGCGACTTTGCTTGGCGCCATGACAGGGATCAATCGCTATGTCACTAACCCTGAAGTGAAGAAGATCCTAAAAGACACCGATGGCTTGGGCACCGAGGCAACCCGAGCAGGCATTATTGAATTATTGTTTAATCGCGGTTACTTATTAAGGCAGGCTAAATCAATCATTGCCACCCCAGTTGGCGTTGGCTTGATCCATTCATTACCAGAAACAGCTACCACACCGGATATGACTGCGCTGTGGGAAAGTAGCCTTGATGCCATAAGTCAAAAGCAGCTTAGGTATGATGCCTTTATGGAGCCATTGTTAGCGCAATTACAGCAACTGATTGAGCAAGCTTCAAATCAATTACCTACAGCTCTTGAGGGGATTAAAGGGCCTGGCTATAAAAAACGCCGCGCCAGTAGTGGCTATAAACGCAAAGGTGCAGCAAGTAAAACCTCTACGGCTAAAACTTCCCGTAAGCGCAGCTCGAGTAAATAAGCCGATAAAAGAGAGTTTGTATGAATAAATCATGGGATACAGGTATTGCATCGCTCGCACTCGATTGTTCTTAAAGGGAATAGCGGAATTTCAGGCAAAAAAAATGAGTAAACCGAATCAGGGTTTACTCATAAAAATTCACTAGTTCACAACATAAAGGGCGGAACAGGTTAGATTATGGCCGAACTTACTTAACTGAAAATTAATTTAATCTGTCGACGTGCTGTGGAGTGTGATCGACTTCAATATTAATCAATTTAAAACTGAACATTAAATTACATTTGTTATCGAATGCTATCCTTTCGGCTCAATGAAATGAGTTTATCTAAAATATGCTCACCATCCATACGAATGCCATTATGCTCATATTCTGATGTTAGCCAATAGCTGAGGTTATTCACTAGCTGCGCAGTTTCAAGGCTGTAATTCATATCAACATACATATCTTCACTGTAAATAGCCGCAGTGACCGGGACGGTGTTTTGCAGTAACACGTCCACATCGTATAAATTGCTCCAATCTGATTTTTGCGCAATTAATTCTGCCACCTCTTTGAGAGGCTTTAACTGATTAAATTGTTCAAAGAACCATGGATAAATCATTTCGCCAGTAAACAGTAAGCGCTGCCCTTGTTGATAATTGAATTTAGGGAACTGCTCTCTGACTCTATGGGCTGACCAATTAGCCCCTTGTTGATGAAACTGCTGGCAATAGATCGATTCATGCAATAACGCGAAAATTGGGTTGGTGTTGTAATCCAAAAATTGACTAAATTGATGCAAAAATAGCGGGTTTATTGTGCGACCTTGGGCAGTCTCAATCATGGCTTGCTCAAGTAGGTAGTAGATGGCTTCAGGGCCTTGCTCCATACCTATATTAACCCCGAGCAGCTGTAGCATCTCAACGGTGAGTTTTTCGCCTGTGGCAAGGTAAACGTCATTATCAGCAATATAGTCAGCCAGTTCTGCTGTTAATGACTCAGCATCTTTGAAACGATGATAAAAATCAGCGTTTTTGGCAAGTACCCGTTTATAGGTTGCTTGATAGACGTCATCTGCTTGACGGGTTAATGATGGAATACCACCTGTGATAAAGGCTTCAGTTAGTGCTTGTGGCGCTGCGCTTAAATAGCGTAAAACACAAAAGCCGCCAAAACTTTGGCCTAAAATACTCCATGGCTGATTATTTGCTAATTGAGCTCTAATTACTTCAGCATCTCGAACAATGTTATCGGCTCTAAAGTGGCACACATAATCGGCTTGTTCTTGCGCGGTTAAATGCGCCAGTGTGGCGCTATTTAGTAAGCTTGAAAGACCGGTGCCGCGCTGATCAAGCAACAGCACTCGATATTCTTTTAGGGCGCGTTTTATCCAGCCACTATTCTCAACAGGGCGCACTGCACCAAAGCCCGGTCCACCTTGAAAATACACTAAATAGGGTAAGGATAAATCTTGGTTTTCTGTACTGACGATTTCCCGAACAAAAATTGATAATTGCTCACCTTCGGGCTGCTGATAATCTAATGGAACGCTAAAAAAGTGTTTTGTGGAAACGATCCCAGAAAGAATACTGTCAATTTGCATGGTGTGCCTGTGAAAATAGGATTCAGAAAGGTAGTATTGTATGAAGGTTAGTCCTTGGTCACAATGAAAATATGATGCTAATTAAATGAAGTGGTGATGTTAAATTATTCATTTGTTTGGGCAGCGATGCAATCTCAGTAAAAATGCTTGTGTTCAAACCAACTAATTGGTTTTATTTTTTGATTCTTATAGATAGATCAAACATTTTATTAAGCTTTAACGCATAATAACTTGGTCGCGATAATTTTCTCAATTTGAGGATAGAAGTAATGAAGTACCAAATCATTCCAGTCACCCCGTTTCAACAAAATTGTAGTGTTATTTGGTGTGAAAAAACCAAACTGGCAGCCGTTGTCGATCCCGGTGGTGACATTGAACGTATTATTACTGAAGTTACTAAGTTAGGTCTGAGCTTAGAAAAAATCTTATTAACCCATGGTCATATTGATCATGTTGGCGGCGCGAAAACACTGGCTAATCAGCTTAATATTCCTATCATTGGCCCACATATCGCTGACCAATTTTGGCTACAAGGGCTAGCAAAGCAAAGCCAGAACTTTGGTTTTGCGCATGTTGACTCGTTTGAGCCTAGCCAATATTTAAATGAAGGCGATGAAGTGACCATTGGCGAAGAGCGTTTATCGGTGGTGCATTGTCCCGGTCATACTCCAGGACATGTGGTGTTTCACTCTAATAAATCAAACCTTGCATGGGTTGGTGATGTGCTATTTAGAAGCTCCATTGGCCGCACTGATTTTCCGCAATCGGACCATCAACAACTAATCCACTCAATTACACAAAAATTATGGCCTTTAGGGGAAAAAGTAACCTTTATACCCGGTCATGGTCCTATGTCGACTTTTGAAGAAGAGCGTCAGCATAATCCATTTGTTGCTGATCAATTATTGGGCTAGGCTCAAGCGTATTCATTTAGCTGCTGGGAATATTGCCCGGTGGCTTACGTAGCAAGCTAGCAGTGTAAAGTAAAATACACTGCTAGCTAAATTGGCATAAACCGTTACATTTTATCTTGCACCAGCTTCACATCCCTTAAACCAGCGACTAGCCTGACTTGCTGGTTCACACATAGTTATTCCTGCCCTTAAATTAATACAGTTAATACTTTGGTAAGTGCCATAAGGCTTTGCATTGTTTAGCGGCTTTGCTAGCTTATAGTCACTAAAAGCACTTATGGTGTTTTGCTCAATCACTGCTGATGGGTATTTTACATCACTCAGCATGCTGGCAGGGACTCATGGCACATCATTTATTATCATTGTTAGACACTTGGGCTGAAAAACCGCAACAAGACTGGACTTTAGCAGTCATCACTTCTGTTGAAGGTTCTTCATACCGCAAACCTGGCGCCATTATGTTGTTTGACCCTTTGGGGAAAACCTTAGGCATGTTAAGTGGTGGCTGCTTGGAAGCAGACTTACGTCGTCACGCACAAAAGTCCATACAAACCCAGCAAGTTCAGCAATTAACCTATGACGCCACTGATGAAAATGACACCAGTTACCAACTAGGTTGTGGTGGTTTGGTCAACATTATGATGGTGCCGCTATTAGGTGATAATCATTACCTCGGCTTAGCCGAGTTACATCACCAGCTGACGCTAGGTAAAAAAGGCTCGTACCAATTATCGATAGTTGAGCATCATAGCCATGCTGGCCAAGTCGTAGGTAAGTTCGTTGCTGATGACATAGCTTACAAGCAAACTGCAGCAGACATTATTACTGATATTGTTACTGACGTGAGTTCTGGCAATAACCTCAACTTGTTACGTATCCCTGTCAGAAGCCCATTTCATTTAGGGGTGTTTGGTGGCGGGTTGGATGCACAGCCTTTGGTGGCTATGGCGCAGCAGCTTGACTGGCAAGTCAGCGTATTTGATAGTCGCTCTGCGTATGCAAGAGGCTATGATTTTCCAGATGCTAAGATTTGTAAAAAACCACTAACGCAGATAGATTTGTTAGAAATACAACACCTTGATGCGGCCGTAGTTATGAATCATAACTTGGATATGGACGCTGCAGCATTAAGCCTATTGCAAGGAACAAACCTCGCTTATATCGCGCTTTTAGGGCCAACTCATCGAAGAGATAAGGTGTTGCAAAAATGTCAGCTTTCAACTGATGATTTTAGTGGCTTTTTCTCAGCCCCTGCAGGGCTGGCATTAGGCGGAGAGCTACCAAGTTCTGTGGCCTTAAGTATCTTGTCTCAATGCCACGGGGTATTACATCACGGACTTAAGCGGCAAGGTGAGTTAAGTAATCTTGATAAGGTCATGCTTTGATGAATATATTTTCTACTCCCCCTAATGTGGTCTCCGTGATGTTAGCCGCAGGGGGTAGTACTCGCTTTAATGGGGCAAAACTTGCCGCAACGTTAAGCGCTGATAATAACGCGCAAAGCCTAATTCAACAGAGTTATGCAATATTGAGTAAGGCGACAACCGAGTTAGATCTATCGCCTCCAGTTTTGGTACTTGGCGGCCATAAAGACCTACTTAGCCCATTACTCGCCAATGACATTGAGATATTAACCAATCAAAACTGGCAATCAGGTTTGGCAAGTTCAGTGGCTATGGCGGCAAGTTATGCCCAATCACAACAGGTTGATGCATTACTACTGACATTAGCAGATCAAGTTGCCATCTCTCATTCAGATTATTTAAGCCTGTATGGGCTTTTTTGCCAATTTGGTAAAACCACTGCGGCTTATTACCAGCAAAGCCCCGGTGTACCAGCCATCTTTCTCGCCAGTGACTTTGAAGCATTACAGCAACTTGAAGGCGACAGTGGTGCGAAAAAAATATTAACACGACATTTAGAACAGCAACAATTGACTGTTTTGCCATTGGCGCAAGCGGCAATTGATATTGATACTCAAACCGATCTCAAGCAGTGGTTGGTCAACAAGGAGTAAGTTATGACACAACAAACACAAACGTTGCAGGTAAATGGCAAAAATTTTAGCCTTGATGCCGACCCGAATATGCCCATCTTATGGGCGCTGCGCGATATCTTAGGCTTAACTGGGACTAAGTTTGGTTGCGGTGCTGGCTTATGCGGTGCTTGTACTGTTCACCTTGATGGCAAACCGGTTAGAGGCTGCCTGACCAGTATTAAGCAAGCTGCAGGTAAGCAAATTACCACCATTGAAGGCCTTGAAGCTGACAAGTTAAAAGCTGCTTGGGTTGAACATAACGTACCGCAATGCGGTTATTGCCAAGCTGGGCAGTTAATGTCGGCGGCGGCATTATTAACCACGACAGCCAATCCCACAGAAGCACAAATTGATAAAGCGATGACCGGTAATATTTGTCGTTGCGGCACCTATCCACGTATTAAGGCAGCTATTTTTACTGCCGCTAACAGCAAAGCGGAGGCGTAATTATGACTACCTTTACCGCCGTAGAAAATATGAGTCGCCGTGGGGTGTTGAAGTTATTTGGCGCCGTAGGAGGTGGGTTAGCCCTTGGAGCATCTGGGCTTGCTTGGAGCCCAATGGCCATGGCAGAAGGCAAACAAGCGCAGCTAAACTTGTTTATTGCCATTGGTGAAGACAATAAAGTGTATTTGACCTGTCACCGCTCTGAAATGGGCCAAGGGATCAGAACGGGTATTCCTCAAGTATTAGCAGATGAGTTAGAAGCTGACTGGGAACAAATCGTCGTCGTGCAAGGTCTCGCTAACGAAGAGTTTGGCAGTCAAAATACCGATGGCAGTCGCAGTATACGTAAGCATTATCAGCGAATGCGTCAAATGGGTGCTACTGCCCGAGTCATGCTTGAGCAAGCTGCTGCGAATGAGTGGAAAGTACCGCCATCGCAAGTGTATGCCAAGGCGGGTAAAGTCCATGATAAGTCCTCCTCAAAGTCGTTAAGTTTTGGCGATTTAGCGCTCGCAGCAAGTGTATTAACTATGCCAGCACTTGATAGTGTGCCTTTAAAGCCTGCTTCAAAATTTACCCACATTGGTAAATCTCCAGCGATTGTGGATATGGACGACATGATCAGCGGTAAAGCGGTGTTTGGTTATGATATTAACGTTGAAGGCATGGTTTACGCCTCAATCACCCGGCCACCGGTTTTAGGCAGCGATGTTGCATCTATTGATGACAGCGCAGCAAGGGCGGTTGCAGGAGTGCTAGATGTTATTCAAATTCCTATTGCCAAAGGCGCGCCGTTATTTCAAGCCCTTGGCGGGGTAGCTGTTATTGCGAGTAACACCTGGAGCGCAATTCAAGGTCGAAAAGCATTAAAAGTAACTTGGACCGAATCAGCTAATAGCCGTTATGACTCTGATGCAGATTTAGCTCAGCTAGTGACTCGGGTTGGCCAACCTGGACAAGTTATTCGCCAATTGGGTGACAGTGTTACTGATTGGAATAAAGATAATAGCTTATCAGCGGTGTACACAGTGCCGTATCTCACCCATGCGATGATGGAGCCACCTGTAGCGGTCGCTTCAGTTACCAAAGAAGGTTGCGAGCTGTGGGCATCAACTCAAACGCCCCAAAGCACTCAGAAAAATGTTGCCGGCACTTTAGGGCTTAAAGACGAGCAAGTTAAAGTCAATGTCACCCTACTTGGTGGTGGTTTTGGACGTAAATCTAAGCCCGACTTTAGTGTAGAAGCGGCGATATTATCTAAGCAACTGAATAAACCAGTAAAAGTCAGCTGGAGCCGTGAAGATGAAATTCAAAATGGCTATTACCATGCAATTAGCGCTCAGTATTATCAAGCTAAGTTAGATAGCAACAAAGTGCCGCAGGCGTTACTGGCTCGCAGTGGTTTCCCGTCTATTAGTTCAACCTTTGCTGAAGGCGTTGATATGCCATCGGCTGGCGAATTGGACCTGGGCTTTTCCGATATGCCGTTTAATTTACCTCAAATTCAATTAGAGTCAGTGAAAGCCACGGCTCACTCTCGTATCGGTTGGATGCGCTCTGTGTGTAATATTCAACACGGTTTTGGGATCGGTAGCTTTGTCGATGAACTGGCGGTCAATGCTGGTAAACCTTGCATTGCAATGTGGCGTGAGCTGCTCGGTACGCCTCGCTATGAAAAGCTTGAGAACCAAATCGTCAAATACGGCAACTACGGCGAAACCTTAGATGATTTTCCTATCGATATTGGTCGTTTTCTTGGTGTTATCGACGCGGTAGAAAAAGCGATGGCGAAACACCCTAAAATCAAAGACGGTCAAGGCTGGGGTTTTGCAGTGCATCGTAGTTTTGTCAGCTACGTGGCGGTTGCGACATTAGTTGAAGTTAACGGCGATAACCTCAAGGTCTTAAAGAGTATCGCCGCCATTGATGCGGGTACAGTGGTTAACCCTGATAGAGCGCACTCTCAAACAGAAGGTGCGGTTATATTTGGTTTAAGCCTCGCGATGATGGGCGAGATTAGCTACAAAGACGGTAAAGTGGAGCAATCAAACTTCCATAACTATCGGTTATTACGAATGGGGCAATCACCTGAAATTGAAACCATTGTCGTGGCATCAAGCGCAAAACCCGCTGGTGTGGGTGAGCCCGGTGTGCCGCCTGTGGCGCCAAGTTTAACCAATGCGATTTTTGCTGCTACCGGTAAGCGCTATCGTGATTTACCACTGAATAAAGTGTTAAAAATGTAACTTTAGCCAGCAAGTTTAAACGCCCAAATTGGTGATAGAATTTGGGCGTTTTTTTGTAAGTATTTTTAATAACAAAGTATAAATAACACTGAAATTTGCAAGACCAGCACAGGCTTTATTGAAGTGAGCACATATTCGATTTAGAAGGTCAACAGTGACGCTTTTTGTAAAAAGGGGCCATGCTAATGTTTTGGCTAAGAGTTAATTAAAACAAGTAAGGTAATTTTATTTAATATAAGCTAAAGCTAAATTATCGATTTTAAAAGTAAACTTCAACAGCACAGGACTGCGACACATGACAGCAACACATCCATTGGCCTTACCTCTCATCAATATTTATGCAAAAGGCGGTTACACAGTAAAGTTACATATTGGCAGTCAACAAACGGAAGTGAACTTAATTGTTGATTCAGGTAGTAGCACATTAGTTGTCGGTCAAGTCGCTTATCACCCCGAAGATGATACAGATTTAACGGCCACCAGTTTTGCTCAGGAAGTGACTTACGGTATCGGTGGTTGGGATGGACCTGTCATTCATACGAATGTCACCATAGGCAATGATACATTCTCATTTACTTTGAATCCGTGTCCTGTAGCAGTGGTATCTTCGCTGGCACAACGCAAAACATTTGGCGAAGCCAATGGTATTTTAGGCCTAGCTTACTATCAACTGAATTCAAGCTATGACCTGCATGATTATTTAGTTGAACGTAATGTTTCCCCGCCAGTTACCTATCCTTGGCCATTTTCAGAAGAGGATTCGGTTTGCCCAAATGAGACTCATCACCACACTGATGAACATCAGCACTTTAGTAGCAATGATTTAACCCGCTTTAAGGCTTTTTTAAAAACTCAGCCAGAGCAGGATATTTTGCCGTATTTTACCCAGTTAGAAACTCAAGAATTATGTGCAAACAAGTTCGCTTTTTACTCTCAGCGATCCAGTGTGCATGTGGCGAGTGCAACGCCATCAAAAGCATCACTTGCTGCAGATCCTTTAAATCAGGGCTGGTTAATTCTTGGTGGTGGCAAAGAGCAAACACACTTATATCAAGGTCAATTCAAGCACATAAAAGTTGAACATAACGTACACTACAATGTCACCTTAGTTGGGATTAAAGTGGGTGGCTTTGCGCAAATTAATGCCGCCGATCTTAAACCTGAGTTTGCCTACTACTTAACCAATGCAATTATCGATACCGGCACTAGCGGTATCATGTTAACCGATGTGTTATTCGAGGGGTTAAAGCAGAACTTACACACACTGACTCAAACTGTAGCGGCGTCCAAACCAAACAAACACACTGGCATTCCACAGGATTTTTTAAGCTTAATTGCGCCTTTTACCGATCTTGCAGCACAAGAAGTGGGGATCGATGCCGAATTACTGGATTTAACGCAGTGGCCAGATATTGAGTTTATTTTTGTGGGTCATTCTGAGTGTGATGGTCATGGCGGTGCGCCAGCTTCTCATACTCACTCTCAAACTCAAACTCATACTCAAACCAATAGTCACCAACCAGAACCCATCACATTAACTTGCAAGCCCCATGATTACTGGCAACTTAATAGTCCTTTACAAGGTAAAGCGTGTTTCAAAATTATTGGCAAGTTACCTCAGTGGGGTAATCAGTCATTAATTGGCTTACCGCTACTCAACAATTACTACGTTATTTTTGATCGGGAGGAGCATAAAACTGGAGTGATTCGTTTTGCAGAGCAAGTACCCTTTGAATCAAAACTGGTGCAAGGGGCAGCCAAACATCAGCTATCAGTATCAACGGGTGCGGTTAAATGAATTACAGCTTTAACACTCAACGTCTGTCGATGCGATTAATACAGCAAGGTGATTTTGACATATTTGTGCAGCTTTATTCCGACCCTAAGACAATGCGAAAAATATGCGCCCCTTTTGAGCCGAAGCAAATCAAACAATTTTTCGAAACTGCCATTCAAAATAACCTTACCCCAACAAAAAAATACTGGGTTTGGGTCATCGAACACAATAACCAAGCAATCGGTTTACAAAGTTTATTTGCACAACAAAATCAATCGAACCGCGCAGATATAGGCATTATGTTACTAAGACAATATAACGGTAAGTTACTTGCTGAAGAGGCGACTATCGGCTTAATTAGTTTTGGTTTTAGTCAGCTTAAATTCGAACGAATTTACGCTCAATATGACAGCACCAATTATGCAACCCATAGGATTACCCAAAAGTTGGGGTTTATTAACGAACAGCCAGAAGCTGATATCACTGGTAAAAAAAGCACTAAAGGTAAACCTGAACACATCAGTAGTTATGTCACCGGAGAAACTTGGCAAAAATCACTGCCAAATCATATTAATACCTGTTAAATTGTTACCATCAAGGTAACATTGAAGCAACATTAGCTGTAATTATTAAGGCGTGAGAATACACTCCAATGAATGGATCTTTAGTTTGCGTAGGGTTAGGAATGACGCTAGGGGCGCATATTTGCCCTATTAGCAAGAGCCATATTGATAAAGCCGACGTGGTATTTTCTGGTGTCTCTAACGGTATTGTCGAGTTATGGCTTAAAGAAATGCACCCCGATGTCCGAAGCCTGCAAGTCTTCTACGATAAAGGAAAGTCTCGCCACATTACCTATAAACAAATGGTTGATGCCATGCTCGAACAAGTCAGAGCGGGTAAAAAAGTCGTTGGCGCTTTTTACGGCCACCCAGGCGTATTCGCTCAAGCTCCCCATGTCGCTATCGAACAGGCAAAACAAGAGGGGTTTGCTGCCAAGATGATCCCCGGTATTTCTGCTGAAGACTGTTTATACGCTGATTTAGGCATCGACCCTGGTCGCGTTGGTTGCCAACATTTTGAAGCAAGTCAATTTATGTTCTATCAACGCAAAATTGATGCATCTGCTTACCTCGTATTATGGCAGGTGGGCGTTGCTGGGGATAAGTCATTAGAGCGACTTGAGACAGGGCAAGCCCATAAGCAACTGCTAGTTGAGCTGTTACTTGAAACATACCCTGCAGACCATTCGGTCATATTGTATGAAGCGGCAGTGTTACCGATTGATAAGGTTCGCCAACAGCATATCCCAGTTAACGAACTAGCCCAAGTTGCTATCCATCAACATACCACATTGGTGATCCCACCTTCAGAAAGTATGAAAGTTAATACCAAATTACAAACTCGACTGCTTGAGCTTGAAGCTCAATTAAGTCACCACCAAGCAAGTTAATTTGTAAATATAAGCTGGATTTACAAGACATCATTTTAAGGAGAAAACATGTCAAACATTATTCAATTACTCGAGCGTATGGGCCAAGATGCGGACTTACAAAATCCACTTTCATTAGCGGATGCGATTTCAACATCCAATTTAACTCCTGAGTTAAAACAGGCATTATCAAGTAATGACATCACTAGCTTAGAAAAGCAGCTTGATATTTGCCCTGATATTGTTTGCATGATGCTTCCTGCAGAAGGTGAAAAACCAGCAGAGGATGAAAAACCTGCTGATGAAAGCCAGCCTGAAGATAAAGATAACGACCCCTCAAATACTTAACTATTTACATAGATAACTGGCGAAAATAAAAATGGATCTAAAGTTGATGAAAAAGTTTGTTTTTATTTTCGCACTATTTATTTCAACATCGCTAAACGCAAATTACATCGATGATTTGTTAGTTAAGGCTGATAATCTTCGTAGTAGCCACCCAGAAACGTTTCAGACAATATTATCAGAACTAGAACAAGCACAGCTGTCTCAGCAACAACAAGGGCATTACCACTACCTGCTGGCTTATCAAAAATCATTTAAAGGTGACTTTAAAGGCGCGATAGCGCTCTATACCGATATTGTTGATAACGATCAAACATCCACGTCGATTAGATTTCGGGCAACGATATCACTGGTTAACATCTATGCTATATCGAAAGATTGGAATCAAGGCCTAAAGCATCTGCTCATTAGCCAAAGCTTATTGCCCGATATTGTAGATAACGAAAATAAACAACGTGGATTACTCATCAATGCCATTTTTTATAATCAAATTGGTCAATATGAGCTAGGTGAAGAATATGCCAGTAAGCTATCTGATTACGTCACAAAAGGCCGTAATCACTGCATGGCGGCGCAGCTTTCATTAGAAGCCAAGTCTAAGCTCAATTTACTTGACTACGACAATCCACTTTTTAATGATGCCATTGAGTCTTGCGAGCAGGCCCAAGAGCCTGTAGTGCTGAGTGGGATTTATACCTCTAAGGCTTCATTATTAATTAAGCAAAATTATCATCAGAAAGCGTTAGTGCTATTGCTAAAACACCAATCGATGATTGAGCAAACCCAATACACCCCAATATTATCCTATTACCATGGGTTGCTTGCTCAAGCCTATTTCGACTTAGGTGAAAACCAGCAGGCTAAAGAAATGGCTTTAAAGACATTAACTTATACTGAAACTTTAGGCAGTTCAGAACCAGAAGTGATTGCTAATAAAATATTGTATAGCCTTGCTGAACAAGCGAATAACCCCATTGAGGCGCTTAAATATTATCAACAATTTGCCGAAGCGGATAAGGCTTACTTGAATGATATAAAAGCCAAACACTTAGCTTATCAACTCGCAAAACATCGAGCTGCTGAGCAACAAAATAATATTGAGTTTTTACGCCAACAAAACAATTTATTATTGCTAAAACAAAAGATTGATACCGTTGAATCAGAAAATAACCGTTTATTTATCGCACTGCTCATTTTGTGTGTCACCGTATTACTAGGGATGATTTTCAGAACCAAATCGACGCAAAAGAAACTGCGTCATCTAGCGCAAAATGATGCTCTAACCGGATTGTTTAATCGTCGCTATTTCACTCAACGTGCCACTATTGCGATTGCCAGATGTAATAACCTCAAGCAGTCAGGCAGCTGTATATTGTTTGACTTAGATAGGTTCAAAAACATCAATGACAGTTATGGCCATAAAACAGGGGACTGGGTATTAAAAATGGTCGCTTCAGAGTGCAAAGAAATAGTCCGTAATAAAGATATTTTTGCCCGTGTTGGCGGTGAAGAGTTTTGTTTGTTTTTGCCCAACTGCAGCATAAGCGATGCATTAGTCATAGCTGAAACCTACCGAGCCAAACTTAATGCAATCATCACTGATGAAACAGGGTTTAATTTTGAGATAAGTGGCAGCTTTGGGGTGAGTGACTTCAGTACTTCTGGTACATCATTAGATAAACTGATTGCTGATGCTGACCATGCCATGTATCAAGCTAAGAAATCTGGCCGAAACAAAGTTTGTGCATCAACTGAAACTTATGCTGATTAATCTAGGCATCAATAAAGCCACCTTGGTCATTTAAAGCGAGGCAGTTATCAAAAAGCCTAACTACTATATACTCAAGGTGTAGTTAGGCTTTTTAGGACAAGACATAGGAATGCCAACCTTAAGGTTTTACATTCGCATCAGAAAACTAGTCTGAAAAAGTACTCCAAATCGGGGCGTGATCTGATGGTTTTTCAATAGCGCGTAAATCGTAATCTACGTCTGATTCAGTCAGCCTTGGCAACATAGATTTGGTCACCATCACCACATCAATACGTAAACCGCGGTTATCAACAAAGCCCTTACTGCGATAATCAAACCAAGAATAACGCTCAGTGCGATCTGGGTGTAATTCACGGAAACTATCAACAAAGCCCCAGTCTTTTAATGTCGCTAACCATTCACGTTCTTCAGGTTGAAAACTGCACTTACCGCTTTTAAGCCAACGCTTGGCGTTCACTTCACCAATACCAATATCTAAATCAATCGGTGAAATATTAATATCACCAATAATCGCGATATCTTCATCTGGGGTGTGGTTATCGGCAAGGTGTTGCATTAAGTCTTGGTAGAATTTGCGTTTAGCAGGGTATTTAGTCTCATGGCTGATGTTTTCCCCTTGTGGGAAATAGCCATTTATCACCGTTAGAATACGGCCATTAGCTTGAGTAAACTTACCCATGATCATCCGGCGTTGGGCATCTTCTGCATCGCTACTAAAACCTTTAATGACTTCAACAGGTTCAGCTTTTGACAGCATAGCCACACCGTAATGGGCTTTACCACCGTGATAATGTACGTGATAACCCATTGCTTCAACGTCAGCGACTGGAAATGCTTCATCGTGGACTTTGGTTTCTTGCAGGCCAATAACATCAGGCTGGTGGCTGTCGATTAACGCTTGCAGCTGATGCAAACGTGCTCGAATACCATTAATGTTAAATGAGACTATTTTCATTAAACCAGTACTCTTTTAAATGGCTTAACGATAACTTTTTCATAAACGCCCGCTGCAATATACGGGTCTTCATCTGCCCAAGCTTGTGCAGCGACTAATGACTCAAAATCAGCAACTACTAACGAACCGGTAAAGCCTGCTTCACCAGGATTTTCGTTATCAATAGCAGGATGAGGGCCTGCAACAAGCAAACGACCTTCGCCAGCCAATGCTTCTAGGCGCGCTAAATGAGCAGGGCGGACAGCCATGCGCTTTTCTAAACTGTTTTCAACATCTTGTGACGAAATCATGTACCACATAAGTAAGTTTCCTTAAGTTTATTTTGCTTGTTCAGACTCATCATGTTCCATATGTTTATACAGATACACAACGGTAATAACAGTATTGACCAGTGTTAATGCACTTAAGCCAAAGACTTTAAAGTTGACCCAGGTTTCTAGCGGCAAACTGAAGGCAACATAGATATTAGCCAAACCACAGGCAACAAAGAAGGTAACCCAATACCAAGTGACGTTGGCCCAAATGTTATCAGCACACTTCATTTCTTTGCCAAGCATGCTTTTTAAAATTGGCTTGCCAATTAACTGGCTGACAAGTAATGCGATGGCGAAGAAGGCATAGACTATGGTGACTTTCCATTTAATGAATGCGTCATCATGGAACACTAAGGTTAAGGTGCCGAAAAAGGTCACCATGGCAAAGGTGATTAAATGCATTTTTTCGACTTGTTTATAGAGCAAATAAGTCACGATAAGCTGCACGGCTGTGGCAGCAATTAGCGCACCTGTTGCAGTATAAATATCATAAAATTTATAGACGGTAAAAAAGATAACCAATGGCAGAAAATCAAGCAGTTGTTTCATTAGATGCAATAACCTAAAAGTAAGTGTTAGCAGTCCGTTTGCTAAAGGAAAATAATGGCTCAAAGTGTAGCAGTTACCGCAGCTGATCTGAAGTTGATTCGCCGTCGTTCGGCTGAACTTGGGGAAATTTTGATAAGTTTTTATTGATCGTTGAGGATCGGTATTGGCGCTGTGTATGTTTGGCCCCATTAATATAAAAATATGCCGCAATCCTATTGGATTACGGCATATTTAGTTTCAATTTTTTGCTTTAATTAACGTCAGCTTATGTCCGTTGACTTGTAAGCTTACTCAATTAGCCCTTATGCGTCGCCGCTTTCATATTACGGGTAAATTCAGCTAACTGTTGTAGCAATGCCGCTTCATCGTGCTGGTTTCGCTCAATGATTTTCACTACAGCAGAACCTGAAATTGCGCCAGCAGCGCCAGCGTTAATAGCTTCACTGACTTGGCTTGGCTCAGCAATACCAAAGCCTAATAATGGTGGCGGTGCATTATATTCAGCCAGTTTAGCGAGTATTTGATCAATGGGCTGACCAGCTTTTGACTCTGTTCCTGTTACCCCAGCACGAGATAACAAATAGGTATAGCCTTGACCTTCAACGCTGACCATTTTTAAGGTGTCGCTATCAGCATTAGGCGGGGCGATAAAAATTGGCGAGATCCCGTGTTTTTTAGCAGCTTCACTAAAGGGAGCTGACTCTTCAACGGGCACGTCCGCAATTAGCACAGAATCAACACCGGCTTGTTGCACTTTGCTATAAAACGCATCAATGCCATTAGTAAACACAAGGTTTGCGTATAACAATAAGCCAATAGGCATATCTGGGTATAACTCACGCACTTGGGTGAGCAGCGCAAAGCAATCAGCCACTGTGGTGCCAGAGTCTAGGGCACGTAAGTTTGCGCCTTGGATCACAGGGCCATCTGCTAATGGATCTGAAAACGGAAAGCCTAACTCTAATGCGTCAGCGCCGTTATCCACTAGGGTTTTAATGATGTTAAGTGATACTTCAACCGATGGATCGCCTAAGGTCACAAAAGGCACAAAAGCGCCTTGTTTTTTAGCGGCTAATTCAGCGAAAGCAGCTTGATAACGATTGGTATTATTTACAGACATGTTGATTTCCTTATTTCGCAGCATCAGCTGAAGCACGTTGTTCTAGAATGTCAGAGACGGTGAAAATATCTTTATCACCACGGCCCGAAAGGTTAACCACTAAAATGGTTTCTTTGGTTGCCTCTTTTGCTAATCGTACGGCATAAGCGATCGCGTGAGCTGACTCTAATGCTGGGATAATCCCTTCAGTGCGAGCCAATAACTGGAAACACTCTAAGGCTTCATCATCGGTTGCTGACTCATATCGAGCGCGGCCAATTGAATTTAAATAAGCATGCTGTGGACCAACAGATGGGAAATCAAGACCTGCTGACACTGAGTATGATTCTTCAATTTGGCCATCGCTATTTTGCATTAGCGGCGCTTTCATCCCAAAGAAAATACCAGTTTTACCGTGCTTTAACGGCGCGCCGTGCATTGGGGTATCAATGCCTTTACCTGCCGGCTCAACGCCAATAAGCTCAACGTCTTTTTCATCAATAAAGTCAGCGAACATGCCAATGGCGTTTGAACCTCCACCGACACAGGCAATCACGGCATCTGGTAAACGGCCTTCTTTTTTAAGAATTTGCTGTTTAGTTTCTTCACCAATCATGCGCTGAAATTCACGTACAATTGTCGGAAATGGATGCGGCCCAGCAGCTGTGCCTAATAAGTAATGTGCTTTGTCATAACTTGCAGACCAGTCACGCATGGCTTCATTACAAGCATCTTTAAGGGTACCTGAGCCTGAGGTGACAGGGATAACTTCTGCGCCCATTAACTTCATTCTAAATACGTTAGGTGATTGACGCTCAACGTCTTTAGCGCCCATGTAAACTTTACATTTAAGCCCTAATAACGCACAGGCTAATGCCGATGCAACGCCATGTTGGCCTGCTCCGGTTTCTGCAATAATTTCTTTTTTACCCATACGTTTTGCCAGTAATGCCTGACCTAATACTTGGTTAGTTTTATGGGCGCCGCCGTGGAGTAAGTCTTCACGCTTTAGGTAAATTTTTACCATTGGGTTAGGGCTTAAATTACGGGTTAATGTCAGCGCAGTTGGGCGGCCAGCATAGTTTTTCAGTAAATCAGTAAACTCTTTTTGAAACTCAGGATCTTCTTGAGCATCAACAAAGGCAGTTTCTAGTTGCTTAAGAGCAGGGACTAGAATTTGTGGCACATACATGCCGCCATATTCACCAAAATAAGGGTCTAACTTAAGCTTTGTCATGGGTATTCCTTAATGATTCTGTTTAATTTTGTTGTTTAGCAGGCGCTTTGCCATTCAGTCTTGCCTAATGGCACTAATTCTTTCTAATGGCACTAATTCTTTCTAATGGCGTTAAAGGCTAAATTAATTTTGTGTGCATCTTTAATTCCGGGCGCAGATTCAACCCCTGAATTAACATCTAAGCCATAAAAGCCTTGCTGGTTGGCTTCAAATATATTTTCGGGTGTCAGCCCACCTGCAAGCATGGCGTTATCTCGTTCAGTCGCTGTTATAACTGATGAATCGAGTAACCCTTGCCAGTTAAATGTCTCGCCGGTGCCGCCAAATCCAGCACTATTTTTACTATCGAATAAGTATCGGCCACAGCCTTGTGCTTTATCGCCAACGGTATTGGTGCTGCTTTCTACGCTCACCGCTTTCCAAATTTGGCAATCAAGCTTGGCGCTTGCGAGTAATTGTTTTAGCTCGCTTATGTCGGCGCTGGTTTCATTACCGTGTAATTGCACTACCTTTAAACCAACAGCCTTGACGGTTGCAACGATTTCAGCATTGGCTTGATTGACAAATACGCCGACAAAATGAAGTCCAATGCCTGCTTGCTGGCTTTGGTTAACAAGGTCTGCCGCGTGTTCAACGCTGACATGACGTGGCGATTTTGAATGAAAGATTAATCCGCCAAATACCGCGCCCGCTTGAGCTACCACGCTAATGTCTTCAAAACGGGTTAAACCACACACCTTATTATTGCCAAAAATGAGCTGACGACAGGCTAAATCAATATCATCTTGGGCCATAATTGAACTGCCAACAAGGTAGCCATCAACCAGTGGATTTAATCGCTTAACTTGTTGGTTGGTGTAAATGCCAGACTCACTAATAATAACTCGGTCAGCTGGAATTTGCGGCGCTAAGGCTTCTGTCATGGCAAGGTCGGTACTTAAGTCACGCAAGTTACGGTTATTAATACCGATAATAGCGGCATTAAGTTCAATTGCTCGGTCTAACTCTTGTTGATTACTGACTTCAGTTAAGGCATCTAAATTGTATTTTGCGGCTTCAGCGGCTAAAAGCTTGTATTGCTCATCATCAAGTACTGACAACATTAATAGCACTGCATCGGCGCCTTGATGAGCCGCAAGCTTGATTTGGTATGGGTCAACAAAGAAGTCTTTGCATAAAATAGGTTGGCTAACGCGAGCGCGTACTAACGGAATATAGTCTATATCGCCTTGGAAAAACTGCTCATCGGTTAATACTGAAATACCGGCGGCATATTTGACGTAAATGTCGGCAATGGCTTCAACATCAAACACAGGGCGAATGAGGCCTTTAGAAGGGCTGGCTTTTTTACATTCAAAAATATAACCGGCATTGGGTGCCTTAAGCGCATCAAACAAACTACGGTCTGAAATTTTTGGCTGTAAGCTGGCTTCAGGGTAGCGCAATTTTAATGAGGCAATATGCGCTACTTTGGTATCAACAATCTTGGTTAATACGTTTGATTCTTTATCCGCTGTATTAGCGCCAGAGTTAGTGGTAGTCATTATTTCGCATCCTCTTGTTGGCTTGCTGCAGCGAGTTGGGTTAATACTTCATAAGCTTTACCACTGTTGATGGTTTCAAGTGCTAACGCTGTGCCTTGCTGTACCGTGTCACACACACCGCTGACATAAAGCGCACAGCCGGCATTAATGGCGACAGCGTCACGATGAGCAGGTTGGCCTTCACCTTTTAAAATTGCTTGGGTGATAAGGGCATTGTCACTTGGCTCACCACCTTCTAGTGCTTTAATTTCTGCAGGCTCAACACCTAAGTCTTGTGGGGTTAATTTATAAAAACGAATTTTGCCATCATTAAGCTCAGCTACTTGGGTTTCGCCATGTAACGCAACTTCATCTAAACCGCTGCCATACACCACCATTGCACGTTTCACGCCTAAGGCATTAAGCACATTGACAATCGGCGCGATTAGTTTCGGTGAATACACCCCAAGTAACATGGCTTCAGGTTTTGCTGGATTAATCAGCGGGCCTAGAATATTAAAAATGGTGCGAGTTTTAAGGGCTTGCCTTACAGGCACAGCATGTCTTACACCGGCATGGTAATGGGGCGCAAACAAGAAACATAAACCAAAATCATCAACACATTTACTGGCAGATTCAGGGCTCATGGTTAAGGCTATGCCGCAGTGCGATAGCACATCAGATGCGCCCGATTTACTCGATACGCCGCGATTACCATGTTTAGTGACTTTTGCTCCTGCAGCTGCAGCAACAAAAGACGCGGTAGTAGAGATATTAATGGTGTTATGCCCATCGCCACCTGTGCCAACAATATCGACTACGCCTTGGCTTAACGACGATGCGCTTCGTGGGAAAGGTTTAGCCGCTCGACGCAGCGCATCTGCAGCACCTGTTATTTCATCAATGGTTTCGCCGCGCATTTTTAGCGCCACTAACATGCCCGCCATGGCGACGGGATCCATTTCGCCAGCAACAATAGCACTAAATAATTGCGCACTTTGGTCGCGAGTAAGGGCATTACCTTGGTATAGCGAGTCTAAAAGTGGTTGTAGCTCAGCCATTACAGGGCTCCTTTAACTGGTGAATCAACACTAGCTGACGTATCAACATCTGCAGATGTTTGAGTTAGGTAGGTAAGCGTTTGCGTTAATAAGGTGCTGCCTAAAGTGGTTAATATTGATTCTGGGTGAAATTGAAAACCCACCACTTTATCTTGAGGATGCAAAATTGCCATTGGCATATCATCTGTACTGGCAATGACCTCTAAACATGCCGGCACTTGAGTGGCGACTAAGCTGTGATAACGGGCAACGGGCAGAGGTGAAGGCAGGTTAGCAAATACACCTTCGCCATTATGAATGGTTGGACTGGCTTTACCATGAACGACAAAAGGAGCGCGTTCGACTTTACCGCCGTAATGCTCAACCATGGCTTGATGACCCAGACAAATTCCCAACATAGGGACTTTACCCGCCACTTTTGCAATAAGCTCCATCATGCAGCCTGCTTCGTGAGGCGCACCGGGGCCGGGAGATAATACTAATGCGGCTTTACCGTTTTCGCTTATTAGCTTTTCTGCTAAATAATCAGCACTGACATCATTACGATAAATCATCACTTCAAAGCCTAAGCAGCGGAATTGATCCACTAAGTTATAGGTAAATGAGTCGAAGTTATCGAGTAAATACAATTTCATATTATTGTCTTGCGTGGCAGTTGTGTTTAAAAGAGTGCTCATAGTCCGCCTCCCATTTTAATTGCTGAAATAACGGCTTGTGCTTTTTGACGGGTTTCGTTGGCTTCAGCTTGGGGATCGGAGTCAAACACCACACCCGCACCAGCTTGAATATGGGCAACATCATGTTTAACAAAGGCTGAGCGGATCACAATACAGGTATCCATATCACCTAAACCATTAAGGTAACCGACAGCGCCGCCATAACTGCCACGACGAGCTTGTTCAGCTTGTCTAACTAACTGTGAAGCACGAACTTTAGGCGCGCCAACTAAGGTGCCCATATTCATACTTGCTTGGTAGGCATGTAGCGCGTCTAAATCTTCGCGTAATTGACCTGTCACCCGACTCACCAAATGCATCACGTGAGAGTAGCGGTCAACTTTTAATAACTCGGCCACTTTACGACTGCCGCTTTGACTAATACGAGCAATATCGTTACGGGCCAAATCCACTAACATTAAGTGCTCAGAGAGCTCTTTTTTATCAAGGCGCAGTTCAAGTTCAATACGGCTATCTAAATCAAAATCAATCTGGCCATCGGCAGTTTTACCACGTTGGCGGGTACCCGCAATAGGGTAGATTTCAACTTGATTGGTGGCGGCTTCATATTTAAGGGCACTTTCAGGTGATGCGCCAAATAAAGTGAAATCAGGACCACGAAAGTAAAACATGTATGGACTTGGGTTAGTCAGTCTTAATGCGCGGTATGCACCTAGAGTATTAGGGCAAGGCAAGCTAAAGCTACGTGAGGGGACAACCTGGAAAATATCGCCAGCAACAATGTGCTCTTTTAAATCAACCACGGTTTGTTTAAAGGCTTCATCGCTGATATTGACTTGAGTCGGGGCATCAATACTGACCAATGGCGCTACTGCTGCCAATGTTTGGCAATTGGCTTTAAGCTGAGTAACTCGCTCAAGCAGTGACGAGGCTTGAGCTGCACTGTCGAAAAATTGATGAGTAATAATGTCGGCTTGCTGGGTTTGGTGGTCAACCAAGATTAAGGTTTCAGCTAAATAAAATAAGTAATCAGGGCAATCGTTGTCGGCATTAGGAACATCAGGTAGCGGCTCTACCGTATCAATCAAGTCATAGGCCAACACACCGCCTAAAAATAAGTCCTCAAAAGCATCACTTTGATCAGTTTGTATGTGCTGGACAAACATTCTTAAACCATCAAGGGGTGAGGTGGACTTTAAGCGGGCATCTTCATCTTGTAGCTCTTTGGCTTTAGCAAGATGAATGGTAATAACATTATCTTGGCGTTGTTGCTCACTGGATTGGAAAAAGTTACTGATTGGCGTAAGTAAGCTGGCGCCGTTATCAGTTAATGCAGTAAAGGTGAGCTGGTAACCATCACAGCGGACCATCATGGCTGCATGGGTCAATACAATACTTTTAAGATGATCTTTGCTTTCTATTTCTGCTGACTCTAACAACATAGTATGCGGCGCATTAGCAGTAATATGCTGATAAAGACTAAGCGGGTCAGCGTGATATGCTAAGGTCTGCTTTTGGGTTACCACATGGGCAAATTGATGTTCCATAATGCTTATTGCGCCTCGCTTATAGTGTGCTTTTTCATACTCTGTTCTCTTCATTTTAGCTTGGATTGCGTTAGTTTTATTGGAGAGTGCAAGCCGTAAATAGCAAAAAAGCCCACATCTCTGCGGGCTTTTTAGTAAAATCTTGTGTTATTTAAATAACCACAACGCTTCACACCACCCGTTAATTTGGGAAGTGCCACCACCAACTGATGTTTAACGCGTTAAAGTTTGTCATTTAAAAAGGTTCTCTTTATGTCATTTGCAGGTCATTTCACTGCGAAGTCATTTATAATGGGTTTTATATTCTGTAACTAGCTATAGAAGACCTTAGCTGGCTTATAAAGTCAATTGAATATTTCTCAAATTTATTATTTTTTTACAACTAGCGACTAAAGCAGTAGCAATTTGATGTATATGTAGCAAATAAACGCTAGATGGCTAAGCATTCTAACAAAGTTTAAAGTACAATAACCTAATGATAACAGACTCCCTATTGGCCGATCTTCACAGCCACACGACCGCATCTGACGGCGTACTCACTCCAGCTGAACTTATTGAACGTGCCATTGATAAAGGCGTGCAAATGCTCGCTATTACTGATCATGACACCGTTGCTGGATTGGCTGAAGCGCATCAATACAATAACCAACATTCCACGCCATTAAAACTGATTAATGGCGTTGAAATTTCAACTCGTTGGAATAACTTTGATATTCATATTGTCGGTTTAAATTTGGATATTACCGATGCTGCGCTACTTGCGTTTTTAACAAACCAACGTGAATTACGTGAGCAACGGGCTAAAGACATTGGTATTCGTTTAGCTAAGGCGGGTATTGAAGGTGCGTATGAAGGCGCACAAAAATTTGCAGCAGGCGCAGCTATCAGTCGAGGCCATTATGCGCGCTGGTTAGCTGAAAAAGGCTATGCCAAAGATATGCCGAGTGTTTTTAAACGGTATTTAGCCCGCAATAAAACCGGTTATGTTCCCAATAATTGGGGCGATATGGCCAGCGCGATTAATATTATTCACCGTAGTGGTGGCGTTGCGGTATTAGCTCACCCAAGCGGGTATAAGCTATCTGCTAAATGGCTTAAAAAATTAGTCCGTGAATATAAAGAAGCGGGCGGTGATGCGATGGAAGTCGTATTAGGACAACAAAGTATTGATGATAGAGCCAACTTGGTCGCATTAAGTCATTTGAATAACCTAATGGGGTCAATTGGCAGTGATTTTCATTTTCCAAGTAATTGGATTGAGTTGGGTAAAAATTTATTCCAACCTGCTGGAATACAGTGGGTGTGGCAAGCAGAATCTTGGACGGAGCGAACATGAGCCAATTTTTTTATATACATGATGAAAACCCGCAGGCGAGATTAATTAGCCAAGCGGTTAATATTTTAAAACAAGGTGGGGTGATTGTTTATCCTACCGATTCAGGTTATGCACTGGGCTGCATGATCGGTGAAAAAGATGCCATGACCCGTATGGCGCGCATTCGTAAGATTGATAACGACAATAATTTTTCGTTAATGTGTCGCGATTTATCAGAATTAGCCAATTTCGCTCGAGTGGATAATCAAGCTTACCGCTTATTGAAAAGCTGCACTCCTGGGCCTTATACCTTCATCTTTAAAGCCAGTAAAGAAGTGCCGCGTCGACTACAATGTGACAAGAAAAAGACCATTGGTATTCGTGTGCCAAACAATTTAATTGCACTGGCATTATTGGAAGCGTTAGAAGCGCCAATTATGTCTACCAGTTTAGTGATGCCAGATGCAGAATTTGCTGAGTCTGATCCTGAGCATATTCGAGATATTTTAGAGCACAATGTCGATGCTATTATTCATGGTGGTTACCTTGCTGAAAATCAAACCACGGTTATAGATATGTCTGAAGGCGATATCGATATAATTCGTCAAGGCGCCGGCGATACCAGTATTTTTGAATAACCCTTGCAACGGTTGAATGCACAAGTTTGATTGATAGTGGTTTCAACCACAGTCAATAGTGCGTATAATCGCGCGTTTGGTAATTTCTCGCTAAAATTAGATGCAGATATTTTCTGAATACTTAGTTGATATAAGTTTAATCTTTGTGAAATACAACAGATATAGCCAAACAGTAGTAATGTAGTTTAATAAGTTATTTGACTTAGAAAGCTGATTTTAATCATTAAATTAAGGGACGACAATGCAAGGTATCCAGAAAAGTTTACCTTTAGCGGTTGTTCGAGGCGAAGCGTTTGACGCAATGCCTAATGATTTATTCATTCCTCCTGAAGCCCTTGAGGTGTTTTTAGAAACATTCGAAGGCCCGCTAGATTTATTGTTGTACTTAATTCGTAAGCAAAAACTCGACGTTGTTGACTTACCAATAGAAAAAATCACCAGCCAATATTTAGCTTATATTGAAATTTTAACCGAAGCGCGAATAGAGCTTGCCGCTGATTATTTAGTCATGGCAGCCACATTAGCCGAGATAAAATCACGACTACTGTTGCCTAAAATGGCAACCGAAGAAGACGATGATGAAGATCCTCGGGTAGTGTTGATTCGTCAATTGAAAGCTTATGAAGTTATCAAACAGGCATCAGCTGATTTAGATGAACTTCCGAGGCTAGAGCGAGATGTATTTTTAGCGAAAGCGACACTCTCGCCCAATGTAAAACCAATGGTGATGCCACCTGAAGTGTCTTTAGTTGATATTGCTCAAGCATTTTCAGAGGTACTCAAAAGAATTGATGCCAACGAACATCACCATGTAAAACGCGAGCTATTATCGACCCGTGAACGCATGAGTCAGATATTAGCTTTACTATCGACCGAGCATTATGTGCCATTTACTGATTTATTTGACATTAGTGAAGGCCGAGCTGGCGTGGTAGTGAGCTTTTTAGCTTTAATGGAACTGGTTAAAGAGCTATTGGTTGATTTGGTTCAAAACGAGCCGTTAACCCCCATTTATGTCAAAGCGTTTTAAGCTGCATTGCACAAGATACGATAAAGGATGACCATGCAAATAAACATGATTCAATTAAAACAATTAATCGAAGCCAGTTTATTTGTGTTGGGTAAACCACTAACCGTAAAAGCATTAAAAGACACAGTATTAGTGAAATTTGATGTCTCTCGAGCACGCATTAAAGAATGCCTCGATGAATTACAACAAGATTATCAAGAGCGTGGGGTACAACTGGTCGAAGTGGCTGGTGGTTATCGCTTTCAAACCCAAGAGCTGTTAAGTGAATTCTTACAACCATTGTGGCAAGAGAAATCCCCTAAATATTCACGTGCGACCTTAGAAACCTTAGCAGTAATTGCATACAGGCAACCAGTTACTCGCGGTGATATTGAATATGTAAGAGGTGTGGCCGTCAGCAGCCACATAATAAAGAGTTTAGCTGATAGACACTGGGTAAAAACAGTGGGTCATAAAGAAGTGCCTGGGCGACCGGCACTCTATGCCACCACCAGTGAATTTTTATCTTATTTTGGCTTGAAAACCCTAGCAGACTTACCGTCGCTATCGGATGAAGAGTCATTGCAGGCGTTATTTGAGAAAGTCTCAATGGCGTCACAACAAACAGAAGAGTCGAACTAGATGAGCGAAAAATTGCAGAAAGTCTTGGCCCGTGCAGGCCATGGCTCCCGTCGTGAGATGGAGGCATGGATTGCTGCAGGCCGTGTTAGTGTAGACGGAGAAATTGCCAACTTAGGTGATCGCGTTGAAGCAGAAGCTAAAATCCGTATCGATGGCCGTGCTATAACCATCAAAACCGAAGATGACATTATTTGTCGTGTGTTGGCATACCATAAGCCAGAAGGTGAAATTTGTAGTCGTAAAGATCCTGAAGGCAGAACAACGGTTTTCGAACGTTTACCGACAATACGTGACTCACGTTGGGTAGCGGTAGGGCGTTTGGATATCAATACTTCAGGTTTACTGTTATTTACCTCTGATGGTGAACTAGCTAACCGTTTAATGCATCCATCAAATGAAGTTGACCGTGAATATGCGGTGCGCACATTTGGTGATGTACCTGAAGCGGCAGTTCAACGTCTTCGTAAAGGCGTGACATTAGAAGATGGTCCTGCCAACTTTGACACCATCAAAGCTGCTGGTGGTGAAGGCCTTAATAAATGGTGGCATGTGACCCTAAAAGAAGGGCGTAACCGCGAAGTTCGCCGCTTATGGGAATCACAAGAAGTGCAAGTTAGCCGTCTTATCCGTATTCGTTACGGCATGGTTGAGCTACCTAAGTCACTACCTCGTGGCGGTTGGGTTGAACTGGATATGGAGCAAGTAAACTACTTGCGCCAAGTTGCAGGTCTAGAGCCTGAAACTCGCACCATGTTAGGTACTGATAAACACAGTGTCGCTCGTGCTAAAGTGAAAGGCGCTAAGATCCGCCGAGCCGTGCGTAAGCACAAAACTACCGCAGCGCGTCCTAAATCAAACCGCCAGCGTAGTTAATACGTTTTAGTACGTGCTTGTTTGACACAAAAGGCCACACTATGTGGCCTTTTTAATACCTAAAACCTCTGCCTACTTATTAAAACACCCGTAATAAAGCATTATTAGTTAGTCATTTCGTGGTGTTTTGCTATTAATCTCATAATTCCCTATCGCTAACTTGAAACTGTGATATCTGCTAACTATATTTAATGTTGATGATTTTTTTATCAATTACGTACACTTACAGTTAAGGGAGTATTCAATGAAAAAGTTAATCGGTGCCATCTTTGTGTGTCTTATCTATGGCTGTGCTTCATCGCCAGCAACCTGGAAAGGAATGTCAGAAAGAGATATTGCAGATTGGAAAGCGATAGGCTTTGATGCAGCTAAAGCTCAAAAATGGAGTAAGAGCGGCTTTAATGCTGAACAATCACAGCAATGGAGCGAAGCGAGCTTTAATGTTGAGTCAGCAGCTGAATGGTCAAAAGAGAAATTTAATCCAGAAGAAGCGGGTACATGGAAGCAGTCAGGGTTTGAATTAGAAGATGCCATAGAAGATCGAGCTAAAGGCCTAACCCCAGTAAAAATGGATAACTAGTATCAGATCGCAAATAGTGAGTACGAAATGGCAGCACAAACCACAAAATTGCTGCCGAAATAGTCAAACAGAAAGATAATGACAATTTATGCTTTACACCAGACAGTGAGATAGCTATTATCTCGCTCGTTCGGAGAGATGGCAGAGTGGTCGAATGCACCGGTCTTGAAAACCGGCATGGGTTTGTAGCCCATCTAGGGTTCAAATCCCTATCTCTCCGCCATATTCAAGACGAAAGGCTCATCAGAAATGATGAGCCTTTTTTCGTTTAACTTACTAAAAATATTGAAGATTAATACTATCAATTCAAAACTACTTTATTGTCTAGTGTTTGAAGTGCCTGTTTTATAGTCACTTATATTCCTTGAGAGGATTGACTCAGTCAATATCCCTGCTTTTCGCATCAGCAGAGCTCCTATTAACGTGTACTTCACTCGTATCTGTTTAGCTGTAGTAGCTCAGACTTGATCTGACAGTTACCCATTTTTTATGGTGTCTGTCAGCTTAGATTTGAGCTAGATTTTTATCTGCCCAAATCTGTTTCCCATCCAATAATGTTTCAAGTGGCGTTCGACCAGTACAGGGGGCTAAGTAAAGCTTTGTGTCTAAGGCTGCGGCTATCACTTTATGATTCGCAAACTCACGACAATTGCTGATCGTTGTCGTGTGCGCATAACGTTATGTTCTTTAAAACTGGCGAATATCAGAATGCATTGAAAGACATATTTTTATATAGATGTTTGATGTTTATTAGTAGTTTGTCACAAATTTAAATTTCTGGTTGTTTACGTTATGAGGTTTATCACTGAAGTTATCGTTGTAGATAAGTAATATTAACACTTACATATATAAGTAAAATCATTGGAAGTTTTGGGGATGAAACAATCAATAATAAGTAATAAAGTTACCATTGATTCTGCAATTGAACGGCGAGAGAGACTAGAATTAACACTAAACAACGAGGTAAGTCGTTTAGGTTTTATTGGGGGCACTTATATTCTCGATTTGGCAAGATCGGTGAAGATGCAAAACTCTCATATTGATGTTGATGCTGAAGTGTCGATTAGTAAACGTGAGAAACGACATAATTTTTTATATTCTAACTCAGCAATGCGTAAGATGAGAGCGGACTTTACCAAAAAAGCCATTAAAGTTGAGCCAAATATGAGCAAATTGAATGCTAGTGGCATTCAGATTTTTAGTTACGAAGAGGATACGGAGGCTTCACGACTGTGTCGTGATGTTTTAAGTAAGTATAATGTAAGAAGCCGCGTCTATTATCGTTACCAGAGTGAAAACTGTCCTTATCTTCATGGGCGATTTTTTTTCATGAGTGAATTTGAACCAACAGTATTAAAGACGTTTGCGGAGCAAAATAGGGAACAAATGCAGCAATTTATTTCTAATTTTCATAATATGGTACTGGGAAGTGAAGCAACATCAGAGATTAATCCTTTCACTGGTTTGGGGCTTATTTCGCGTAAAAGTCATAATGTGTTAAAAATGCTTGCAGAAGGTCATTCAAGAATTTCAATTTCAGAAACGCTGCACTTGACTGAGCGTGGTGTCGACTACCATGTCAATAAAATGAAAGCCTTATTTGAAGTTAAAAACAATTCGCAACTGGTAGCTGTTGCATTTAAATATAAAATTTTGTCATAAGGTCTAGTAGCTCAGATTTGATCTGACCGTTACCTCTTTTTTTATGGTGTCTGTCAGCTTAGATTTGAGCTAGATTTTTATCCACCCAAATCTGTTTCCCATCCAATAATGTTTCAAGTGGCGTTCGACTGATCAGTCACCGATAGATTTTGAAATCTCTTTTAGAAAAGTGTCCGGTTGGAGTTGACCAGAACAAGGCAATATGTAAAAAGGGAACGGACTTAAGAACCGTGTCAGATAGTGATATTGAGTTTGCGTTGTCGGGAATAAATTACTGACCCAAAAAGTGTTTAGGGTTCAAGCAGCCAGCTGTAATATTTAAAAATATGACATTGGCTGCTTGATATAGGCGAGTGTCGCACTTCACAGTTGAATTTGGGGATTATTTATCAAATGAACCGTTATCGTGACACGTCATGCATGAATATGGATCTGGGAATGTTTGTGACATGCTCCAGTCTGAATTCGCGCCACTAATAATACCTTTATCAGGGTAAGAGTTTGGGTTACCTGCTGAATCTCTAGGCATCACCGGGCTTCCATTATTGTAGAAGAAGATATCTTTTTCTTCATTAATAGCGTCAATGATACTCGGTACAGTACGCTTGCTGAACGCATCACCATGGAATTCAGGTGTTTTAGAGCTAGAGTGACACCAGAAACAGCGAGCGGTTGCACCATGACCTTCACTTGCACCATTAGTCCCGTGACAAGTTGAACAGAAGTAAGGCTGTGGAATGTCAAACCCATCGTTGGTGTTAACTGGCAGTGGTGCGCCATTCATGTGTCCATCTTCTGGGTTGTGACACAACATACAGTCAGCTTTGCCCCAGCCATAGTGAGATTCTGTTAGCATAGCATCAGAATTTGCATCTTTTGCAGAATTTAGGGTTTCTAAATTTGCCACTAGGCCATTGCTAAACTCGTATTCTTTGCCTAGATCATTGCCATTATATTCTTCCATACCCCATGCATTATAATGATTTGCATAAACCAGCATTCCGTATTCTTTTGGATAGCTCATCACCCACACATCAGTCATTAAGTGTAACTTATTGCCACCAAAAGCATATTGGAAGTCGTCTATACAATCTTCAGCTGGAAAAGCACTAACAGAAGCTGTTTTACCTTCTTTATCCCACAAACATGCAGGCAGTGGTCCATAGTCGGTGGCTACTTCTTTTTCGCCCATCATGTTAACCCAACCTTCACCTACTGACGATGTGATACCATTTACATGGTTAACTGAATACGAATTGACTGAAGCCCCTGTATCCACTGTTGGCCAGTAGCTCAGTTTAAAGTCATATCCTTCATCGATTGCAGACATAAACCAATCTATACCTGTAATAACGCCTGGCTGAAAGACATCTGGACGCAGGTTATGGGCAGTTACTTTTAAATTTTGTACATAAGGGTAAGGATATGGCGTATCACCATCACGGACCAAAATTTCACTAATGACTTGACCATTTTCATCCAGACGTGCCATTTCTTTTTCCCACAGGTGTTGGCGTCTAACAGTTGTAACTTCATGGAAAGGCTGGAATCTGATGGCTAAATCATGCTGCGCCCACATTTCATCCATACGGTTGTAAGTCGCCTCACCATCTGGTTCACCAGTCGCACGTTGGAAATCTCCGGCACTAGTTTTAAAGCGGAAGAACCAATTAGGCGAGTTAACGAATTCATCACCATCATTGGTAAAGTCACCATCATTATTTTTGTCATAGGAGATGGAAAACTCGAAAGTGTTATAAGGAGACTCTTCTGCAGGTGTAACAGAGTCAAATTTAAGTTGAGGATCGCTATGCACTACATATCGTAATACATCGAATACACTGTATTGTCCTTCAACAAAAATATCTGGTCGAGAGGTATGCTGACCGTAACCATCAGGGTTTTCGGTAAGAAAAGCGACAACATCAGAATAGTTAACTTCAAGGTAGTCAATCGGTGGGTTTTCTACCCCTGCTTTTTGCGCATCATAAAAACTAATTCGGCCGTCACCATCAAGATCTTCTGCCTGATCGCTGTTCATCCAAGTTTTAATTTTGTCGTCAAAGCGGCCTAAAGCGACATAATGAATTTTGTCAGCCACAGGTTGATGATTAACATCCATTACCACATATTTATCATTTTTATAGCCCTGTTCTGGCTCTGTTAGGTCAACCTTATCATTACTGTCACTGCCACAACCTACAAGCAAAAAAGACAAAGCCAAAGTGGTTGTTATTACATTAAGTTTCATTACTCATCTCCAGTATATTCTGAATCTATAGCAATATTTATTTACTGCTAAATTCATGATTGGATATTATTTTTATCCATTAATCACTCAGTCGAGTATGAATTCGAGCCGCAATAAAAACGCTATCAGTACTCATAGAAATAAAGATTTGTTGAGTAAAATCGGAGGTGGGTCACATAAAATAAACAGTTAAGCAACCGTGCCGGGCAGATGTTAACAATGCTGCTAAAGAGTTACATTGCCCTGTGTATATTTAAGGCTAATACTCTTTGATATTCGTTAATCCTATTACAGATATAGTGTGATTGGGAGACTCTGCATATCCATCACCTTAGTAACAGACCAACTTTGTGATATCCCTCAGTCAGTATAAGGTGCAGGGCGAGATCGCGAACGTTTTCAGAACTATTTATAGTGCTCTTTTAAATCCTGATTCTACTTACTAAATCTTTATTTGAGGTTAGTTAAAAGTGATTCTGTCTTTTGGTTGAATAGATTGTATGAAAACGCACAATATTGGCTATTGCGCTTTTTACAAGGCCTCACTATTCATTTAGCTGTCATTAAAATGTGTGTTTTAATTACCATAAATAGCTTCCGCGAGTAGCCTTGCAGCTTGGGGGATATTCGGCCCAGCCTATTTGGTAACTGCCGAGTCAAATGTCAACTACAGCAAGTTGCCAATCAACTTCATTTTACGCTTTCTGGGGGACAAAAGCAGCGGCTATTGCTGGCGTTGAGTTTAGTTAATGATCCCGCTTTGCTTTTTTTAGATGAGCCCACCACAGGGCTAGACCCCCAAGCAAGGTTACATTTTTGGCAGTTGGTTAGGGAGATAATAAAACAAGGGAAACCAGTTATTCTCACTACACATTATATGGATGAAGCAGAGCAGCTTTGCGATCAAATTGCCATCATGGATACACGCAAATGAGGCTTTAAATTATTCTTGATTTTGCGGACCTGCAGTAAGTGTTGCGCCCCTATCAAGTAGGGGCAATGATATTACTGAATTAAAAAGTTATTGTATGCTGAATGTATTAAGCTAGAGCAGTTGCTAGCACCTAGTAACTTCTTGAGTTTAAGTATGCGATAGTCGACACCTCGTGCGGACAAATGTGCTGCTTTGGCAATTGATTCACGGTCGTGTCCATTTGCCATCATATATAATATCGCAATATCAGCGCTTTTTATTAAACCATAGTCTAAAAACGGATTCAGGTTCTCCATACTACTTTGCAGTAACATGTAATGAATATCGGTTAGGTCTTTATATAAACGGCTAAATGCATTGGGGTCAGCAAGTTTATTATTAGTTTGCACCATGAAGTAGAAGCGCCCCACCCAATTGGGGTTCATCATACAGGGGACTTCTACGGTTACTTTTTGCTGGTAGCCAAATTTAACAATATCGTCATTAGGTCCAACTTTAAACTGTGGCCAGTCACTGTAATCCCAAGTATGGTATTTACGCTTTAAAGAGACCTCTGTGTTGTGGTCTTTTTTTGCCCACTTTTTTCGAGATACTTTGCTGTATTTTATCGCATTAACTGAGCTAGCGAGAATATGAGTTCTACCAGTTACTTGATTAAGTTTAGAGAACCCTGAAGGTAGCATATTACTATTTATGTCTAAGACAAACATGGTGTCTGTAATATTATGAGTTCGTGAGAACTCGTTCAGAATGCTACTGACTTTCATGCTTAGCCTCCATTTCTGAAAAGTCCTTTAGTAGACCATATTGATTTACGTTATAAATTAACGCGGGTAAACTGTCTGCTTCAAACGTTATTTTGGCGATTTCTATATAATAATCGATGCCACGTACCGATAAATTTAATTTTGGCGCGATATCCTTTCTAGAGTAACCCACGGCCGTAAACTGTAATATATCGATTGTTTTACGATTAATTACGCCCATATCTATTAATGATTGTTTGATAAGTTTATGGCTATTATTGATTTTAATCGCTACTTGCAAGAGCTTTGATTTAATCAACTCAAGCTTGTCATTTAGAGCTGTAATACAGAGCTTGTTAGAATAAAAAACAAATTTTGCTGTTAATTTAGGCGCGAATAAAAAAGTGATATCAATGCTCATGTTCTCTTTATACATGAGGTTTGCAACATCAAGCGTTGGAGTAGCAGAACGGCTAGGTGCACTTGTTTTATCAGCTTCCAAACTGACCCATTGGCAATGTTGTGCTTTGAATTGTTTGACAACATGCTTATCGCTAGCAACGACAAGGCTAGCAGCTTCACGAGTTGTGCGTAGATTAATTGGGTTATTCAAAAAAATATAGAGCACGCAAGCATTAACGCCTAGTTCATTAGACAGAGTAGACAAATCAGAGTCTATTATTGCTTTCATCATAGTGCTCCTCCTTTGTATAGTGAGCCGAAGCTACCCTTTGTAAATACCGTAATTAAGTGATTGCGAATTTTATGCATTTCCTTGTTTCCAGCAATAGCGATTGTGAATAAATGCGACAGTGGGCAATACCTATTTTTAGATATGCGACATGGTTCAAGACAATAGTGCTGGATTCAAAAAATCTAACAAGCTTTCTTTGTTTTCTGTGAAAAACCACTAACAGGGATAAGTGTTACAGCATTGATGATGTGAGAAAGAGGCCATTAAGCTTGTTGATATTTGGCTGGATTGGCTATTTAAGTTGCTTTGTGCAGGACCCGTTGATTTACAAATGTAATTACGGCTAAAGGCTGACAAGGTTGTAATTAACTATGTAAATACCGAAACATCACTCTCAGAGCTAGTGTCTACTCAATTATTATCATTAAAACCTTAATATAAATGGATCTTGAGAGCTTATGATGTTGATAATTCTTCAAAACAACAATTAATCATTTATTCGCAAAACATGTGTTACCTTGCGTAAAACAGGCTGCTGAACAACATCATTAGTTAATCAAGTTTCCCCTTTATATAGAATCAATATGGACATGCTGTGTGGTGTAAAAAACGCACTCCTTTTTGATGTTACCTTTTCAAATTAGGCACTGTTTCTAACGTTTTATATGTTCAATATGCATTTTGTTGCAGTTGTTAGCGTAATGTTTATGGTGATTTTTTTTGATTTTATTTATGAGTTAAAGTTGATTAAGTTAGTGAATTTAAATGTAATTGTGATGGGGTTCAAATCTAAATAAACAAAATCATTTTATTTACAAATGGTGTGATTGTTACTGTGAGAAGTCACTGTCCCTTAAGGCGTTGGGTAAGTCAATATGCCGCTTCAATATTTACATTGTAAAAGGGATGAGATGAAACATATAAAAACATCAGCAACATTATTAATGCTTGCAATGCTTGCCGCTTGTGGAAGTGATGACGCCAAAAGTTCTCCTGAAAATCCAGATATACCTGAGATTGTCGAGCCGCCTCAAACAGGTAGTCAAGTATTCGATAATGTTTGGGGGCCAGATATTAAGTGGCAGTTAGAAGGGCCGATCACTATTTATATCGGTAAAGAAATGGCTAGAACAGACTGGGTGGCACAGTCTGAAAGGCGACATGGTGATATAAAGCACGGTTATACCGTTCAGGCTGCAGATGTTCGTAAGTTGATCCCTAAGCCATTACGTGATGATATTTTCAATGATGGTCAAATTACCTTTGCTGAAGTATTGCTTTACGTTTCAGCGACACGTGATGACTTTCACGTTGAATACGAGTGGGGCGAGGACATTGGTGCTTACCGCTTTACGGTTTGGCATAACGAAGATGGCAGCAACATTGAATTTGATACTGATGGCAAGCCTGTAGGTGAAGGCGATCCAAACTGGGCCGCAAACTGGATCCCAGACACAGGTGAATTTAAAAGAGAAAACAAGTACACCAACTTCGGCGAAGCGGTTGGAACTCGCATGGAAATGACGGTACTTCAAGATAATTCTGGGGTGATGTTAGCTTCTCGAAGTGAAGCTTACACCTATCGCCGTGAAGAGATGCAGCGCACCCAAGTTGAACGCAGAAAGGCTGATGAAGAAAAGTTTGGTGATAACCGTGCAACCTTCCCAAGAGTGATGGTACAGCCTGTTGGCGGTGAACAAATGGTCTTTAACGATGTGGTTGTTCGTCCACATAACCTGCGTCCTGATATCTATAAAAAAGACGTCATGATCACCATGGCTGATGTATTCATGAGTCTGCATGAGCAAGGCTTAGTTGAAATGGGCTTTTCTTACTGGGGACAAATTTCCACCGGTGCTAATATTCAACACTTTTTAGTTAACTCTGTTGATGGCGTGGTAAACCAAGCGCGTTTTGCCTACGCAATTGACGGTTATGAAACACGCTATACAAGTGATTGGAACCATAAGTACGGTCTAGGGAATATGGCAGATTCGAACTCAGCGCCACCTGCAACTTTTTGTGATGGCATAGGTCTTGATGGTCAAAAGACAGGCACTCCAAATGGTTTGGTTGACGAGGAATGTGCCGAATACTTTGGTAGCAAAGGCATTGAAATCGATTTGACTGATTGGCATGGCGATAAAAACCGTCACGTATTTCCTGACGTGTGGCCATTATACTACCCAACTGATAGCGTATTTGTTATGGCGCGTCAGTTGAAATTTGCTGCGCCAGAAAGCCACCGAGTGGGTGGTGATGATAAGTATCCAATTTACGATATTGACGAGGCAATTCGTCCATTATCTGAAGAGCATTTTGGCTGGGGCGTTGCCGATTGTGGTACTTGTCACTCGTTAGGTAGTATTCACTCTGATGGCGACCAAGGTAGTTTGGGGGTTAACCCAACGCCCGTTTATGTTATGGATCTAGCTAAAGGCGTACAGTCTTATGAAGTATTAGATGAAGCGGATCGCGCCGTGGCACCTTACCAATGTGCTCAATGTCATGGTAATAACGGTGCTCCAGAAGGACATGGTGAAGTCGGTGTTTGTTTCTGGTGCCATGACAATGAGTTTCAACCTAAAAACCATGGTTCAGTAAATAAACTGTTTCCGAAAATGTACGAAGGTGGTAACTCTCCTGAAGATATGACCTTTCATCCAGCTAAACCAATCATTGATGTGCCATCAACCGATAGAGATGCTGTGAGCGTTGTTAGTGGTGAAATGTACGGTGATCCAAATTACTTATTGAACATATTACCTGAGTTGAAAGATCAAAACTTTGTTTATATGCACGGCTTATATAGCGATGATATGAAAGTTAGGGGTAATAGTGACTGGACCACAGATCCTGTTTACCCAGATCCATACTCGTGTATGACTTGTCACGTAAACCCAAAATAAGCTGTAATTAGTTAAATTCGATGCTAAAGGCCACTTGATTTCAAGTGGCCTTTTTTTTGAGTATGTTCCGTCCTGAGCTAAGCTGACAAAGGTTTGTCATAGCTGTGGGTAAAATCTGATTTTAAGCTTGTTGGAAAGCAGTTTTATATTTTAGTAAAGCGTGGACCCTGCAACTCTTTATCATGGTCATTTTACGGTCTAAAAAGCATTCATTTTAATTGATGGGTGTAGTAGTTAGGTTAAAGTTGAGCTGTTTTAGCTTTATTTAGGTTGTTAAGGTGTGTAAATGTTCAAGGTGTGCGTTTCAAATAGTTTAAGAGGTTTGAGGTGTTCAATTTAATGCAACCCAAGCTATTTGTGATACGTTTCAAATCTAAGAATTCAATATCATTTTTATTACAACTGAATGTATTTTACTGTGATAAGTCACTAACTCAAAAGGGGTGGGTTGAGCGAGTATCGCCCACATTCGAAAAATGTTGTGAAATGGATGATATGAAACAATTAAATACAACTGCTGCTTTGCTTGCATTGGCGATACTTTCAGGCTGTGGAAGTGATGACTCCAACAGTGCTCCAACCCCGCCAGATTTACCTGAAACAGGCCAACCACCACAAACTGGTAGCGAGGTATTCGATAATGTTTGGGGACCGGATATAAAATGGCAATTAGAAGGACCAATAACCATCTACTTCGACAGGATGGACAGAGCTGATTGGGTTGCTCAATCTGAAAGACGACATGCCGATATTAAACATGGATTCACTGTTGAAGCAGAAGAGGTTCGTCGGGTTATTCCAACACCGCTGCGGGATGATTTGTTTAATGATGGTCAAATCACTTTTGCAGAAGTGCTGCTATACCTATCTCAGACCCGTGATGATTTCCATGTTGAGTACCAATGGGGCGAAGATATCGGTGCTTATCGCTATACGGTATGGCGTAATGAGGATGGTAGTGCTGTAGAGTTTGATATTGATGGAAAACCAGTTGGAGAAGGCGATCCTAACTGGTATGCCAATTCGATCCCAGATACTGCAGACTTTAAGCGCGAATTTCAATACAACAATTGGGGTGAAAACGTTGGCACTCGTTTAGAAATGACTGTGCTGCAATCAAATTCAGGTGTATTACTGCGTCCAAGAAGTGAGGCTTATACCTACCGACGTGAAGAAATGCAAAGAACACAGGTTGAGCGTCGCAACGAAGCTCAGGCTCAGTTCTCTGATAATCGTATAATTATTCCTGAAGTTATGCTTGATCCTGCTGATGGCGAACCAAGATATTTTTATAACGTCGAGGTTAGACCACATAACTTACGTCCTGACATATATAAGAAAGATGCCATGATCACCATGGCGGATATTTATATGAGTATGCATGAAGATGGGCTGATTGATGTTGGTTTTTCATACTGGGGTAAGATATCCACAGGTATAGATATTCAGCACTTCATTATTAATTCTGTTGATGGTGCTACTAACCAGGCTCGATACGCATATGCGATTAATGGTTATGAGCGCCGTTATATTAAAGATTGGAATCACAAGTACGGCCTTGGAGATATGTCTAAGCCTGAAGACACGCCACCGGCAACATTCTGTGATGGCATTGCCCTTGATGGCTCAGCCACTGGCACATCAAACGGTCAAATTGATCAAGAATGTGGCGAATACTTTGCAAGTAAAGGCATTGAAATTGACCTTACTGATTGGTATGGCTACAGAAATATGCACACCTTTGCAGATGTTTGGCCTATGTATTACCCCGTTGATTATACCGCGGTAATGGCTAGACAGTTGATGTTTGCTGCACCAGAAAGCCATCGAGTTGGCGGGGATAATCAATATCCAATTTACGATATTGACGAGGCAATTCGTCCATTATCAGCAGAGCATTTTGGCTGGGGCGTTGCCGATTGTGGTACTTGTCACTCGTTAGGCAGTATTCACTCTGATGGCGACCAAGGTAGTTTGGGGGTTAACCCAACGCCCGTTTATGTTATGGATCTTGCAAATGGCGTACAGTCTTATGAAGTATTAGATGAAGCGGATCGCGCCGTAGCACCTTACCAATGTGCTCAGTGTCATGGTAGTAACGGCGCACCAGCAGGTCATGGTGAAATGGGGGTATGTTTCTGGTGCCATGATAATGAGTTCCAACCTAAAAACCATGGTTCAGTAAATAAACTGTTCCCGAAAATGTACGAAGGTGGTAACTCTCCTGAAGATATGAGTTATCACCCAGCTAAACCAATCATTGATGTGCCATCAACCGATAGAGATGCTGTGAGCGTTGTTAGTGCTGAAATGTATGGTGATGCAAATCACTTATTGAACATATTACCTGCGTTGAAAGATCAAAACTTTGTTTATATGCACGGCTTATATAGCGATGATATGAAAGTTAGGGGGAATAGTGACTGGACCACAGATCCTGTTTACCCAGATCCATACTCGTGTATGACTTGTCACGTAAACCCAAAATAAGCTGTAATTAGTTAAATTCGATGCTAAAAGCCACTTGATTTCAAGTGGCTTTTTTTTTGAGTATGTTCCGTCCTGAGCTAAGCTGACAAAGGTTTGTCATAGCTGGGGGCAAAATCTGATTTTAAGCTTGTGGGAAAGCAGTTTTATATTGTAGTAAAGCGTGGAACCTCAACTCTTTATCATGGTCATTTTACTGTCTAAAAAGCATTCATTTTAATTGATGGGTATAGTGGTTAGGTTAAAGTTGAGCTGTTTTAGCTTTATTTAGCTTTATTTAGGTTGTTAAGGTGTGTAAATGTTCAAGGTGTGCGTTTCAAATAGTTTAAGAGGTTTGAGGTGTTCAATTTAATGCAACTCAAGTTAAAACTAATACATTTTAAGGAGGTATTGGGTTATCCCTTTACTGTGATTTGAATCGTATTGATTGCTTTGGTTGTACGCCGTGTGTGATGAATGCCTCAGCATTCAAGTACCGTTTTATTTTCCAAAGCAGGCTTAGAAAAGTCATCTTTGCATGAATTCATTAAAGGTCGCACAGTGTCTTACATTTGATTAACTAAACCACCTTAGTTGTAGCTATTTAAGGTGGATACCTTAATAATTTAATGTTTATAAATGAGTTGCTTAATCAGCGTACTTAACGCACGCTAATGACCAAAGCTATTAGCTACATTTTCGCTTTGTTGCAAATATTTGATAACTTATTGCACTAAAGATTAAATTGCTGTTTGGTTTATTTATCGTTTTTTTGTAATTGGCTATTGCGCTTTTAACAAGGCCTCACTATTCATTTAGCGGTCATTAAAATTTGTGTTTTAATTACCATAAATAGCTTCCGCGAGTAGCCTTGCAGCTTGGGGGATATTCGGCCCAGCCTGTTTGGTCACTGCCGAGTCAATAAATCTGACAGCGTCTTTATTTACTGCGTTCACGCGATCAGCCTCTTCACGGGACTTGACCTCACTGATGGTGGTGGTGCCGCTACCCGCTTGTGGTCCTTCGAAGATTGGACCTGTAGCATCCGGCCACATCGGCAGCAAAATAACATCGGGGTTTTCTTGCACAACTTCTGGCCAGGTCACCATGGGCGCGATACCATCACGATCTGACAAAATGGCTTTAGCTCCAACCAATTCAATTAGTTCAGTCATGTATGAATGCTTTCCGGGCACGCATTTATATAAATAGTTAATTTCGTAATAGACCTTTGGAGATGGATGGTTACTGTATTGGGATGCGATCTTTCGTAGCTGACCCTGAATTGATTCGACCAAGGTAATGGCTTGTTTTTGATTATTTATTGTCTCCCCAAGCAAAATTATTTTGGTGTATACCTCTTCTAAGCTGGATTCCTCCATATGAATAACGGGTATTCCCAGTGCTTTTAGCTGTGCTTTTAACGTCAGTTGCAGTCCAGTAGCTGTGAGCACGAGATCTGGATTCAAGCGAGTGATATTGTCGATAGTGATATCAGTAAATCCACCAACAATGTCGATACGACTTTGTTCAACTCTTAAGGGGACTTCGGCAGGAAATCGAGCGTAACGAGTCACACCTACTAGGTTATCAATTGCCCCAATTTCAGCAACAGTATGGCTCCAATTGGGGGCCAAAGACACAATTCTGAGGGATTGTTCCTCTTGGCTAAAAACTGGCTGTATAGCTAAAAAAAGGACTAGCCCAAATAGTATTTTTATCGCGCGCATGTTAAATCTCAATATCAATGATGTTCAGGCATGATGGGGTGATTTTCGCTAAAAACAAGCACGTTAAAACAGCTTTGTGTGCAAGTACACAATTATGATTTGCTAAATCAAAGACTGTTAAAACCCCCAGTGTTTTTTTCCATTGCACTACAGATAATATATGTCTAATAATTTTTCTTGAGGTTGTATTGTCAGTATTATTAAGTGTTCGCGGCTTAACTCATCGATACGGTGATTTCACTGCGGTTAATAACATTAACTTAGATATTGAGGCTGGTCAGTGTTTTGGTTTACTGGGTCCTAATGGCGCCGGTAAGTCAACAACGCTTGAAATCCTTGAAGGTGTCTTGAAGCCAACTCAGGGTGACATACGCTATCGAGGCTTGCCAATCAAAAAGAATTTCAAACAAGAAATTGGAATTCAATTTCAGTCGACTACGCTACCGGATTATTTAACTGTTAAAGATTGCTTGAAACTTTTCGCAAGTTTTTACCAAAGCCATGCACCTATTTCCCATTTGATCGAGTTATGTCAACTACAGGAAGTTGCTAATCAGCTTCATTTTACGCTTTCTGGGGGACAAAAGCAGCGGCTATTGCTGGCGTTGAGTTTAGTTAATGATCCCGCTTTGCTTTTTTTAGATGAGCCCACCAC
>NZ_JBFRKG010000027.1:46985-74909 GCF_041469325.1 Shewanella sp. 10N.286.51.B8 | reverse complement strand
CAGCAGAAGCCGAAGCGGCGCGTATTGCATTAGAAGCTGAACGTGCAGCAGAGCAGCAACGTCTTGCTGACCAAGAACAAGCTCGATTGGCAGCAGAAGCCGAAGCGGCTGACGTTGAGCAAGAGCAAGTGGATGAGCCTCAGGCTAAACCGGTAAAAGAGGGCTTATTTGCCCGCTTAAAGCGTGGATTACTGCGAACCAGTGAAAACATTGGTAGCGGCTTTATGGGGATCTTCCGCGGTAAAAAAATTGACGATGACTTATTCGAAGAACTCGAAGAGCAATTATTGATTGCCGATGTGGGCGTCGAAACCACCACTCGCCTGATTGATAATTTGACCTCACAAGCATCACGTAAGCAACTTAAAGATGCCGAAGCGCTATATGATTTATTACGAGACGAATTACAAACTATTCTCGATCCAGTGGCAGTCCCTTTAGTGCCTGAAAATGCAGACGGCCCATTTGTTATTTTAATGGTCGGCGTCAATGGCGTGGGTAAAACTACCACCATTGGTAAATTAGCAAAACAGTATCAAAAACAAGGCAAATCTGTCATGTTAGCGGCTGGTGATACCTTCCGTGCAGCAGCCGTTGAGCAATTACAGGTTTGGGGACAACGTAATGACATCCCAGTGATTGCCCAACATACCGGCGCAGACAGTGCCTCGGTATTATTTGATGCATTACAAGCTGCCAAAGCGCGTAATGTTGACGTACTGATTGCCGATACGGCAGGGCGTTTACAAAATAAGAGTCATTTGATGGAAGAGCTGAAAAAAGTTGTTCGCGTCATGAAAAAATTAGACCCTAATGCGCCTCACGAGGTGATGCTAACGCTAGATGCAAGTACCGGGCAAAATGCCATTAGCCAGGCGCAGTTATTCCAAGAAGCCGTTGGGGTAACGGGGATCACCATTAGTAAATTAGATGGTACTGCAAAAGGTGGGGTTATTTTCGCCATTGCTGATAAGTTTAATATTCCGATCCGACACATAGGTGTTGGTGAGCAAATTGATGACTTACGTACTTTTAATTCCAGCGATTTCATCGAAGCATTATTTAGTCAGGAAAAGGCAGAATAGTCATTTATGATCCAGTTTGAGCAAGTCAGTAAGATTTATCCGGGTGGCCAAAAAGCACTCTCAGAAGTTAATTTTCACCTCCAACAAGGGGAAATGGCCTTTTTAACCGGACATTCTGGCGCAGGTAAAAGTACCTTGCTCAAATTGATCACTGTGATTGAGCGAGCCAGTGCCGGTAAAGTATCGATTAATGGTCATGATATTGCCAAGTTAGGGAAAAAGCATGTGCCGTATTTACGTCGCAATATCGGCATGATTTTTCAAAACCACCACTTATTAATGGATAAAAGCGTATTTGATAATATTGCGCTGCCATTAGTGATTGAAGGCTTCTCCCACGGCGAGATCCGCAAAAGAGTTGCTGGCGCACTCGACATGGTGGGGCTGTATGGCAAAGAGCGTCATTTACCCATCATGCTATCTGGCGGTGAGCAACAACGTGTTGGTATTGCCCGCGCCATTGTCAACAAACCGCCTTTATTACTGGCCGATGAACCCACAGGTAACTTAGATCCTAAGTTATCGATGGATATCTTAAGATTATTCGAAACCTTCCATGATTCTGGCACTAGCGTGCTGATTGCCACCCATGACTTAGGCTTGATTGCCCGGATGAAATACCGCACCTTAACCCTGCGTCAGGGCAAAATGCTTGGCAATGACGAGCTCTATTCTGCGACCACAGAAGGGCAAGTATAATGACCAGAAAAGTTAAAATTACCGCCAGTAAGCTGCCTTTTACGGGTCGAGTAGTGATGTTTTTTGTGCGCCACATTCAGCAAGCAATGGCGAGTGTGGGCGAGCTGTGGCGCAACCCGGTGTCCTCTGTGATGACCATGGCGGTACTTGGGGTGAGCTTAAGTTTACCTGCAGCTTTGCAAGTACTGGTTAAAAATGCCGAGAACATCACCCAGTCATGGAATAATGCTGCTGAAATATCGTTATTTATTAACGAAGGCCGCAGTGAGCAATCTATTCAAAATTTAATCCGCCGTATTAATGTATACGCTGAAGTTGATGCGGTTGACTATATAAACCGCGAGCAAGCGCTAGAAGAGTTTCAGCGCTTATCAGGCTTTGGCGAAGCATTATCTTACCTTGATAGTAACCCGTTGCCAGCCGTGGTGGTGGTAACACCTTTGGCGCGTCACTCGAGCCCTGAAGGAGCAAGACAACTATTAGTAAAGCTTGAGCGTGAGCCTGAAGTGAGCTTTGGCCGTTTAGATATTGAATGGCTTGAGCGCCTGCAAGCCATGGTCAGGTTAATTGAGCGCACGGTACTCGCCATTGCTGCGTTACTGGTATTAGCAGTGGTGTTAGTGATTGGCAATACTATTCGCTTAGCCATTATGAATCGCCGTACTGAAATTGAAGTCATGAAACTGGTCGGCGCCACAGAGTCTTTTATTCAACGGCCGTTTCTTTATACCGGTATTTGGTATGGGGTGATTGGCGGCGTGTTAGCTTGGGTTATTATCAATTTATTAGTCTGGTATCTTGATTCTGCTTTAGCTGAGTTGTTAGGTCTTTATGGTAGCCAGTTGCAAATTCAAGCCTTGAGTTTCTCTGAGCTAATTAAGTTAGTGCTACTTGCCTCGTTTTTAGGCTGGCTAGGTTCATACTTATCGGTAAGGCAGCATTTACGTGCCATTGAACCTTCTTAGGGCTTGGTTGGTATCATTTAATAGCTAAATTGATCGCGTAATAGCTAAGTTGATCGCGGCTTTGATGAATTTTTATTAACTTGTAATCGATGTGTTTTCAGTCGAGTATAAATTAGCACAAAAAATGTGCACCAACTAATCTGGTCGCCATGTTGACATATGTCGCCATATCATAGATAGTTCACAAGCTATTGCCGCCAGCTAGCTGTATAATGAGCAATAGACCGTTTTAATGTTGTTAATGTAGGAGCGCCAATGGCCTTTCAATCGCAATCTATGTCACTTACTGTCCCTAGAGGTAGTAGCAGCTTAGAAGCTTATATGCAGTCAGTCACAGGCATCGAAATGCTTGGGGCCGAAGAAGAGCATGAGTTAGCCAAGCGTTTGCAAGAAACTGGCGATCTACAAGCGGCAAAAAAACTGATTATGTCGCACCTGCGCTTTGTAGTGCATGTGGCTAAAGGTTATTCAGGATATGGTTTGCCACAGGCGGACCTTATTCAAGAAGGCAACATTGGTTTGATGAAAGCGGTAAAACGTTTTGATCCTGGTGTTGGTGTGCGCTTGGTGTCTTTTGCTGTGCATTGGATTAAAGCTGAAATTCATGAATACGTGCTTAAAAACTGGCGTATTGTGAAAGTTGCCACCACCAAAGCGCAACGTAAATTATTCTTCAACATTCGTAAAACCAAAAAGCGTTTAGGCTGGTTTAGTGATGAAGAAGTCGGCATGGTTGCCGAAAACCTTGGGGTGTCTAAAAAAGACGTCACTGAGATGGAGTCGCGTATGGCGGCTCAAGATCCTGCATTTGATTTAGCCAGCGACAATGATGATGACAGCGGTGTGGATTTTGCCCCAGTTCATTATTTAGAAGATCATTCTTCCGATGTTGCACTTGAAGTTGAAAATCAAAATTGGGAGTCAGACTCTCAAGCGCGTTTATTCTCGGCAATTAAAACCCTTGATGAACGTAGCCAACATATTTTAAGAGCGCGTTGGTTAGATGATGACAAGACAACACTACAAGAATTAGCCGCTACTTACCAAGTGTCTGCAGAGCGCATTAGACAGCTTGAAAAGAATGCCATGACCAAGCTTAAATCTTGTATGGAAATCTAACTTAGCCTCGGGTTGATTCACTTCAATCTCGCTAAAAACTAAAACCTGCTACGGCAGGTTTTTTTGTGGCTAAAAATTAGCTTTCAACTAAAGCTGTTATTAGCTGAAAGCCGTGATAAAACAGCCTAAAGTGAGTCGAGGTTATATTGGCTCTTAACCGCAGCAATGATCTGTTTGCGAGGTATTTTTAAACTGGCGGACTCAATATTATCGGGCCAAGGGTAATAGTGACGCGGGCGCTTAAAGCGAGCGATAAACTTTAATAGCAGTGCTTCAATGCTGCCAATAACCTCGGTTGTTAGCTGGGCTTGGGGAGCTTTAAATTGAATAATTGCTGCTGGTAGCAAGCTAAATTTAGCATCATATTGGCCAAACACAATGGCCTGAGCGATATCAGGGTGAGCCCTTAAGGCGGCTTCAATTTCTTCTGGGTGAATATTTTCACCACCACAGATAAACATATTGTCTACGCGGCCCAGTAAATGTAACTGACCTTGGTCATCAAATTGGCCTTGGTCATTAGTGCAAAACCAACCGTTCTCATCAACAGGACGCTCAAGTATGGGCTCTGCTCGCTGCTGTGAAGCGCTTAGGGTGTGATCAGGGCTTGCTTGTAAATAGCCTAAAAATAAACATGGGCCTTTGACCCAAATTACCCCATCAACTAGCTTTAATTGCCGCTGTGGCAGCGCTGTACCTAAATGATTAGCGCTATTAATGGCCGCGGTAGTGATTTGTGAGCTCATCTCTGACATGCCGTAACTGCAAAAAGCGCTGATGTGTAACTGAGCTAGCTGTTTAACCAGTAGCAGATCGATCGCGCCGCCACCGAGCAATAAGGCTTTTACATGTTTAAGTACTGTCGCATCAGTGTCTAAAATCTGGCTTAGCTGGGCAGATACTAACGATAAGTGGCTTAATGGCGTTTGGGCTAATTGCTTAACAAGAGCCTGCTCGGTACTGAGTACTATGGTGGCAGCGGCGATGGCGCAGCGATTAACAATGGCGAGGCCGCCAATATGAAATAGCGGTAATGATAATAACCAGCTATCCCCTTTATCTAGGTTGATATTTTCAGCTGAGCCTTTGGCGCTAGCAATATGATTACTAAGGCTATGAACCACTCCTTTTGGGGTGCCACTTGATCCAGAGGTCAAAATAACATTCACTGGCTGGCTAGCGTCGATAGCGAAGGGCCTGAGTGGCTTACTGGTATTTAGGTTAAGCTTAAATGTCACCTCAGTTGTGATAGGTTGCGGCAGTGCCTGTGTGGCTAATACTGATGCTAATTGCGGTGTTAAATCAGCCTCAGACCAATAGTAATTGATGTTAAAACGCAGGCATAGTTGGCTTATTTGCGCAGCAGGAAAACGGGGTGATATCGGAAAAAATAATGCCCTTAAATCAATACAGGCCCAATACAGGCAAATCATTTCCAGATTATTACGACTAATGCAGGCCAGTCGATGATTTTTTGCAACCCCTTGGCCGCTAAGTTGCTGCGCCAATGCTAATACCAGCTGACTTAACTGAGCATAGCTAATGGCGGTTTGGGTATCGTTACTCGCAGTTGATGCACTGGCGGTTTTATTGAAACCCGCTGTGAGCTCAGCGGCGCTATTCGGTAAGATGATTGCCACTGCATTTGGATGTTCAATAGCAGTTTGGTGCAGCGGCGATATCATGTTATTCATATTAATGCTCGCTATCGGCAATAAGGATCGATGCTTGATTGAGAGCTGCAGCTTGGGTGAGATCAGCGTCTTGATTGATCGTCGCTTCAGAAATCGTTTCGCGCTGCAGTAGCACACAAACCGCTTTATTCAGTTGCCCTTGTTCATCAATAAGCGGTTCACTAAAGCTTGATAGGGTATCGAGTCCTGGGGTTTCATCTGGAGTCAGCATATAGCTTAATTTAGCCAAGTCATTAATCCCAAGGTTTGCCTCTAAACTTGAGCTTAAAATGCAGCGCACGCCATGGCTATTGGCCTTGGTAATTAACCCTGTTAATTGATTAATGCCGCCTATGATGGTGGGTTTAATTACCAGCGCGGTTAGACCTTCAAGCATGTCAAATTGATACTTGCTGTCGTTTAAGCTTTCATCTAAAGCAAAAGGAATTTTAAGGGCTTGGTAAACCTGTTGGTTTTCTGCTGGGGTTTTACATGGCTCTTCAATATATTCAATGGCCGCTTTAGGCAAACACGCTAGAAACTCAATGGCTTGCTCAGGTGTAAAGCCTTGGTTGGCATCTAAACGGAGTTTAAGCTTTGGATTAAGCTCAAGTATTTGATGAATATATTTTATTTCCTGCTCGATACTGGCTTGGGCGACTTTCACTTTAACTGAGTAGCTGCGTTTATCTAATTGGGCCAGTTTTGCTCGTAACTTATTGAGATCTGAGTCTGGTTGATAATAGAAAAGGCCAATTTTACTTTGCATTGATTGAGCATAATCATATTGGGGATGATCAAACCCGCCATCAAGCTTAAGGGCTAATAAACTTAAGCCAAATGCAGCGGATGGATAAAGCTCAGCAGATGCCAATATCTCATTAATTTGAGTAAGGCTACTGCCTATTAAGCGTGGTAATAGGGTGGTGAGTTGTTCGATAACTGCGTCAAGTGATTCATGACTAAAACCGCTGAGCGCCACGCCTTCAATGTCAGTGCCAGACAGTGGCGCTATTTCAACAAAGCTTTGTTGGCCGCTAGTTAGACTTGCTGCAATGACTAAGCCGTGGCGGATATCAATACGTTGTTTAGCTACGGGTAAATGGGGCGCCAAGTTAATTTGATAACGATATAACTCAAGCTGACTAATACGTGGGGCATTCATTAAAACCTGGTTATTATTACTGTTAGCGGTTGCCATGAATGATGTCCTTAAGGGGTTAAAAGTTGGATGATCCTAGCGGCAAACATCTTAGGTTGCGCTTTATGGATATTGTGACCGCAATGAGCAATGGTGACTGTGTTAAGTTGCAGTTTTTGCTGCCACTGCTGGGCAAGTTGACTGAACTTACTGTCTTGTTCTCCCACTAACAGGTAGGCGGGGCAGTGTAATTGCTTCAGCACTTTTTCGCCATTTTGTTGTAACCCTAGCGAGGTACTTTTAAAACAGTGCAGCAGCGCTTGGGGATTGTTTTTACTGCGAATCGCAATCAGGTTTTTTCTAGCGTCCGTGGTTAAATTAGCAAATACTGGCTGTTGATACCATTGCTCGAGAAAGTCTCTAATAGGTTCGACGGCGAGCTTATCGGCCCACTTTTGATCGTGCTTGAGGCGTGCTTGTTTGTCGCGGCTGCTGGTTAAGCCTAAGTGCGCTGACTCCAGCAATAAACTTAATACTGCTTTGGGGTAAAGCTTGGCAATGTGCAGTGCAATACGGCCACCTAATGAATAACCTAACAAATGAAATTGGCTATAACCGAGCTGGATGACTTTATCGACAATAGACTGCGCCGCCGTTTCAAAGCCTGGGGTTGGCAATTCTAGCTGATTGTCACCATGGCCTGGTAAGTCGATACAGATACAGTGAAAGTGCTGACTTAAAATCTGTAAGCTTGCTTGCCAGTCTTCTTTTGACCCCAAAAAACCATGCAATAATACCAGTGCTGGTAAATTGGTGTCGCCAAAACGATTAATTATTGGCATTAGTGCTGCCTCACCCATTGTCCGATGAGTTTAATCTGATCGCTGGCCTGAGTTGGGCTGACATTCACTTCAATGACTGAGGTGCCTGCATATCCCATCGCATCGGCGTAGGCTTCATTAAAACTCGTTAAACTATCCACTTGATTATAGGCCAGACCAAACATGGCTGCTGCGTAGCCAAATTCTAAGCCATGGCTTAAGCGGTAATATTGCTCTCGAACGGCATCATTGGGTACCGGCAGCAGGTTAAAGATATTACCGCCGTCATTGTTTAAAATCACAATCACAAACGGGCTGTTAACGTGTTTGGTCATCGCCAGTGAGTTTAAGTCGTGCAAACTGGAAATATCCCCAATAAGCAAGGTGGTAGGCTGATTATTGGCTAATGCCACCCCAGTTGCGGTAGCGATTAAGCCATCAATACCCGATGCGCCGCGGTTAGTATAAATATCGGGTAGCTCGCAAATGATTGGTGCATACATATCGTATAAGCGTATTGGCAAGCTATTACCAATAAACCATTGATGTGATGCGCTTTGCTGCTGAGCGATATGCCGAACCACTTGCGGCTCACCAAAACTACTTTGATCAATATGCTGCGTTAGTAATGCTTCAATGTTTTGATTGTGCTCAACTAAGCTTAACGCCCAATTAGCTGCAGAGGAACGAGGCCAATTGATATTGCACATGGCAGTGATACTGGCTTGCCAAATTCGTTTTGATTGATGGTTTGGATCCAGTCGTTGCTGGTTTGCTAATACCTGCCAATAGCTATGCCATTGATGATTAGCAATAAAGCTGATTAAACGCTTAGAGATAAAGCGGCCACCAAACACCAAAATGCGGTCAGCTTGTTCAATAAATTTACTGGCTTTAGGATTTAGCAGCAGTTGATCGATATGGCCAATAACACTGGGGTGCTGCCTCAGTTGTGATTGCGCGTCGGCGACTATTGGCCAACCCAGTTTTTGAGATAATTCAATAATTTGCTTTGGGTTTTCTTGGGGGGATAAGGTTCCCGCCACAATGATCCCTTTGCCGTGTGCAAAACGCATCATAGTGTCTTGGCTAGGCAGATTGGTTTGAGCTAACTGGCCGTAATCCGTGTAAGGGTGAGAGTGGTTTAACCATGGCGTAATTGGCGTTACATAATCACTCATTGATTGGGCTAATTGCCCTAGGCTTTGAAGCTCTGTGGGATACAGAGGCTCTCGGTACATGCAATTGACATGTACTGGCTGGGTTAAATTTGCCACTGCTTCATCAATGGTGGTGAGCAAGGTATTAGGGCTGATGGCAAGATCCGGCGTCGGTAAATTCACTTGCTTAGCGTAATCAGCAAAAATGGCGGGCTGATTAATGGCTTGGTTAGCGCCGCAGCCAATGAGTTCAGGCGGCCTGTCGCCAGTTAAAATAATCAGCGGCACCTGAGTAAGCCAAGCTTCAATAATGGCGGGATACAGATTCGCCACCGCAGTGCCAGAAGTGGTGATGATGGCCACCGGGCTGTGACTGGCTTTAGCTAAGCCCAGCGCCATGAAACCCAGACCACGTTCGTCAAAATGAAGGTGAGATTGCAAGCTTGACTGCGCCGCTGCGGCTAAGGTTAATGGGGTTGAGCGAGAGCCTGGCGCCATACAAACATGTTTAACACCCAGTCTGGCTAACTCTTCTAAAATGAGTGCGCCCCAAAGTAAATTGATGTCAGATGTCGGCTGTGATTGCATGTTGATAAACCTAATAGAAAACCAGTTACTAAGAAGTGTAACGCTATCAAGCTGCTATATCTAAGATTTCGGTTGGAAAATTATAAAAAGCTAGCTTGATAAGCTAAAAATAGCGCCAGTAAAGGGGAACAGATAAATTGCTACAATTCAAGCTAGCGACTTTGATTTAACCTAATAGCCTAATTACTGGGCTGGTTATTAATCCATTCACTCATCACCACGTGGGTTTTGATTTTAACGATATCGGCTTGGGCATCAATGTATTCCCGAATTTGATGTAAGCGCTTCATTGATGGGGCATTCACATACACTAATAAATCCATTTCGCCGGTAATGCCTTGGCACGTGATCACTTCAGGAATCGCGTGAAAAACATGGACTACATCAGCGCAATTAGCGCGTTCATGCTGGATTTCGAAATACGCTGAAACGCCTTCTTTTTGTGACTCGCTCAATAGCACTTGATAACCACGGATCACGCCGGTTTGTTCTAGCTTTTTGATGCGTTCAGTGACTGCGCTGCGAGATAAACTCACTTGCTCAGCAATATTTGAAATGCTTTGGCGGGCATTAAGGCGTAATGCGTTAATGATTAATTGATCGAACTTGTCCAAGGCTAACCCTCATTATGTTGGTTATTGAGCTAAATGCCGTCATTTTGTCGGTTTGTTCGGTGATCTTGCAGGTGATATGCTGCAGTTTGACAAGCGCTATCAGCTTATACTCTTACTAAATATCACTATAGATAAAGACAATGAATCAAATTACAGCAAGCATAGGGCGCTGGCAAGGCGCAGGACTGATGGCCACCACTTTGCTGGGCACTGGGGTATTTATATTGCCACAGATGACCATAGAGGTGGCTGGGAGTGGCGCTTTACTGGCGTGGATTATACTCACAGTCGCCATATTGCCGGTGGCAGTGGTATTTGGCTTGCTGGCAAGTCGCTTCCCCCATGCCGCAGGGCCAGCTTATTTTATTGAAAAAGCCTTTGGTATCACAGCAGGGCGCACCATAGGGCTGATTTTTTTATTAGTGATCCCCATTGGCGCCCCCGCAGCCATTTTAATGACCTTTCAATTTATGGATGCGCTGGTTGCTATAACAGGTTGGGGGCAATTGGCCGCCGAAATCGCCATTGTTGCTGTGTTATTGCTGCTTAATTATCGCGGCATTCAAGTGTCTGCCAAATTACAGTTTGGGCTAACACTGGCCATTGTGGCTGTAGTGACTGTGCTATTTGGCAGCAGCGGCGCCAACCTTGGGCAATTAACCTCGCTCTCTGCAGTCGCTAAACCAGAAGCGGCGAGCGTGATGTTAGCCATGGGCATCGGTTTTTGGAGCTTTTTAGGCATAGAAGCCATGACCCATTTAGCCAATGACTTTCGCGACCCGAAAAAAGATATGTTACCAGCAATGATGTTAGGCACTGTGTTGGTGGGGATTATTTATCTGGTGTGCACCTTGTTGTTATTAATTGTGCCAGCTGAAGCTGAGGGCCTTGCAATGGTGCATGCTTTTAATCAGCTATTGAGCGGTTTGGGTGTGCCTGCCATTGGGGCGCAAGTTATCGGTGTATTAGGCATAGCAAGTGGCTTGGCAACGGTAAATGTATATTGTGCCAGTGCAGCGCGGCTACTTTGGAGTTTTAGCCAGCAAGGAATATTGCCCAAGTATTTTGAAGAATTGAACTCATACGGCGTACCTTTGCGGGCATTGGTGACCATTTTAGTGACTATGGTGATGGTTATTGTACTGACATTTATCACTGAGCAGAAACTTGAAGATCTGATTGCCTGGAGTAATGGGGTGTTTGTGATTATCTATTTATTAACCATGTTGTCAGCGGCAAAGTTACTCAGTAAAGCTTACTTACCTTTGGTGGTGGCGGGCTGTGTATTTTGTATTGGAGTGGGCTACGCACTCGCTGAGAATATGTGGTATTCGTGCATCTTAGTGCTGACCGTTGCGCCCTTCATCTATTGGCAGAAAAATCATTTAACTCGTAAGGCGCTAATAAGTGATTAGCTATAAGAGCTTAATTTTGTGAGGCTACCTCGACGCGAGTTAGGCCCTCAAAGAGCCCTTAACGTTGCTCCATGGCGATATTACGCATTTGAATAACTTCACTGTGCTTTAAATGCAGCAAATCTGCGGTGCGGCGAATGATTTGATCTTCATTGCGGCACAGTTTGCCGTCGGAGTAGGCAAGCTTCCACATCCCCAGTAACAGTTTCTGTTTTTGGGCGATGGAGCATTGGGCGTTTATTTCAGCGGTAAACTCGTACAATGAGGTGGCATTGCCTTGAATCAATTTGGCTTCAGCGATGAGCTCATCAGCGGCTTGCAGAGTCAAACCGAGATTCTTAGTGAGCATAGCTGGCAACATGGCCACCTCTTGCTCATCAAGGGTTTCATCTGCGTACATGACTTCAAGTAATAAACTGGCAGCAGCGAGATTAAGCTGACGCGCTTGATCTTCTGGGGTGGTCGCTTGGGTATGGGATTGTAAGAACTGTTTTAATTTAGCAATCATATTGCCTCCAATAAACAAAACGATGTATGCAGCTGTGTCAGCCTATGTGATGACTTTAGCTTAACAGAGACAATAATGCCGAGCGAATGGCTCGGCATTAATTAAAATTAATCCATTAACGATACCGCAAATGTTACATGATTGAACCAAGGCCTTTCATCAACATATCAACTGTGCCTTCAGAGCCGTTGCTTTCTAGATAAGACTTGGCAATATCGACCATAGGCGCCACGTATTCTTTTTTAATTCCAAGTGCTTCAAAGGTGTCATATACCATGCTCGCGCCTTCAAGTGACTTACCAATATCACCAGCTTGAGACAATAACCCTGTCATACCTGAATCTGAAGATAGTGCTGGCACTGCTGCCAATAGCGCATCAGTACCGGGAATGCTATCTGAAATTTGGCTAAAGTCTGAATCGCCCAAGTTAGATTGCGCTAAGCTTAGCAATGCCCCTAAACCACCTTCAGCTTGCTGCTGGTTTAACCCCAGCTGTGACATGACATTACCAACTAAATCAGTTGATTGTGCATCAGCAACCGCTTCAGTAGCGGCGACGGTTTCAACTTTTTCTTCATCACTACCAAAAATGTTATCTAACCATCCAGCTTGAGCGGGTGTGGTGACTGCAAATGCGGTTAATAAAAGGCTTACTGCGGGAGTCATTTTCATTGTGGCCGTCCTGTAGGTAATAATAATTGGATACTTTGGTTAACATTGTAACGCTATTAACAAAATTGTGACAATTGATTTAGGGAACTTCAGTCTAATGACGATATCAATTGTGCAAAAAACTGCTTTTTTCGGTATCCTTAGCAGTATATTTATCTTTTTTTGATTATTGGAACCCCCATGTCATTGTCTGCAATTTTGACTGAAGCATATAATTTCTTTCGTAACCACATTGTACAATTAGCATCATTAACAGTACCGTTGCTGCTACTCCAAGTCGTGATCCAATTATGGTTAGGCAGTGAACTGGCAGCCCAAGCAGAAGTAGAAGTACCACAATTTGGTGCAATGCATGGCGCTGCGATGATGGCGTTATTGCTGATTTTTTCACTGTTGATTTCGGCGCTAACCTTGTACCTAGAGGTGCGATCTCGTGGTCATGAAGTGACCCCTGGGATGATATTGAAAAACAGCTTCACTTTCGTGCCGCCGCTATTATTAGCTGGGGTGTTTTCTGGTTTAGCGATTTTAGCGCCGGTAATGCTGTTTGCTGTGTTTGGGCCGTTTTGGGTTGTAGGTTTGGCGATAAGCTTCTATTTATTTGCCCGTTTAGCTTACGTAAACTTTATGGTGATTGTAGAGCGCCTAACGCCACTAGAAGCCATTAAGAACAGCTTTAAGTTTTCATCTCCTATTGTGCTGAAAACAATGGCTATTTTGATGATGTATATTCCATTGTCATTAGTGGGCGGTACGGTATTATCTCTCGCTGAATTTGGCGGTTTTCCACTACAGGTGATCATCGACACTGTATTCGCATTCTTAGGCCTGTTTGTAAACGTGGCTTTATTCAGATTGTATATGGTTAATCGCAGCACTGATGTTAGCGAAGATGATACCAACAGCGATCATACAGAAATCTAATTAAGTGAGTTGATAGCCTTGAGGAGTTGCCCGAAGTGTTAAATGATATTGAGCTGATAGGCAGCTTCTCTCCTGACATTGTTGAAGATTACACTAAAGCCAAGAGCTATGTGCGAGATATTCCCACCCAGGCTTTGGTGTTTGTCAGAAGTTTTACCCATCAAGTTACTGCGTTAATCGCGGCTAAGCAGTCGCTAAAATTCACTAGCCCCAATTTATATGATCGCATCGAGCAGTTAAATCGCATGCGCTTGATTGATGTGCCTACGACGCGCGCGCTACATAAACTTCGTAGTGACGGTAATCGTGGCGCTCATCCTGAGAAATACCATCTAACCCAAGAGCAATTGGTTACGCTTGCTGAAAAAACCATTAAAAATAGCTTAGGGTTAATTGAGCTGCTATATCCGAAAGTCCACCAAAAAGCTGCGCCAGCATATAAATTTGAAGCTTTTGATTCTTTTGCTGGGCGAGAGTTGTGTTATCAAGCTGTCATGCATAATGATCCCCAAGCGCAATATCTGGTGGGGATGTCGCTCAAGTCAAAAGCATTAATGCAACAAGAGCAGGAGCAATCACTGCAGCAACCTGAACTTGAACAGGCCGAGTCAATCAGCACCTTTAAACAGGCGGCTTACTGGTTTGAGCTTGCGGCAACGGCGCATCATCAAGGTTTATTTGAACACGGTGTGGCGCTACTGCATGGTTACAGTGGTCATAAAGACGCGCTAAAAGGCGAGCAAGCCATTGAGCAAGCAGCACAAGCAGGTGTGATTGAAGCTAAAGCCTTATTGGGTTATTTCTATTTAGTGGGCTCTAAGCAGTTTCCGCAGGATATGGCATTAGCCGCGAATTGGCTTGAACAGGCCGCCGTGGCAGAAAATGCAGAAGCGATGTCGAATTTGGGGGTACTGTATTATCAGCAGCAACAGTTAACCGATGCATTTGAGTGGATTAGTAAAGCCGCCCAGACAGGTTATCCCCATGCGCAATACCATTTAGCCTTAATGCTCCATAATGGTGAAGGCTGTGAGGCTGATGCTAATACCAGTGAGCATTGGTTGGCAGAAGCGGCTGAGCAAGGTCAGCTTGATGCCATGTTTGCCCGCGCGCAGCACATGTTAAATGACGATGCTGGTTTGGGTAGCGATGGCTGTTTAGCCGAGCGCTACTTACGTGATGTGATCAATTATGGCCGCAGTGTCCCTGCTATGATTGAACTGAGTGTCGCTTTGGCCGATGGCATGTTAGGCCGCATTGATGTGGTGGAATCGGCATCCTTGTTAAAGCTGGCAAAACAGCATGCGAATGAACAACAAGCTGAAATTATTGACCCCATTTGGTTGTCGCTGCAAATTCAAATTGATAATGTGATTGGGCTTAAGCCCAGTGAACAAGAGTTAAAGTCATTGCAATATGCGCAGCATATTTTGGCTTAATCGTTTCATACATCCCAGATACCAAAACACCGCCAGCTGGCGGTGTTTTCATTGGTATAGCTAAACGGTAAGCAGCTTGTTAATCAGGATTGTGCTCGAAAGTGCGACCCGTGTTGCTGGGTTTGGCTTTTCGGAACATCTCTGATTTGTAGATAGATGATTCTCGCTGCATGTTGGGATTGCTACGATAAAACTCATTTGCTTGAGACTGCTGGCTGAAAATAGGCTGCATTCTAGGGGCTAGGTATTTACGCCCTAATAAGTTCAATCCGATGAAGCTGACTAGAGCAAACATCAGTAAAAACGGTAATAACACTAACGAGGTCAACGAAATCCCGATCACTAATAGCAATGATAATAGTGGGTGAAAATTCCCTAGGCGCTGTTTTAAATTTGTTTGATTAAACATTTGGTTAAAGTTCATTGTTACTCCTAAAATAACCTTTGAACATCGTCATCAAAATAGCACTGGATGACGATGAATTTAATACTTGAAGCATGACTATCGATGATCCCAGCGCCTAGGTCACGTTAATCATGGTTAATGTTTGTGCATTTTTGCGGCAATCTGGGCAGCAATTTGAGCCAAATTTTATCGTCAGTGATTGTGTTATGAAAAATGGGCTGGCTTATATTGCAGTATTGGGCGATTAAACCTGCGTGACAGCCGTTTGTTTTATCGCTTCTTCTACACTGCCACAAATGATATTTCTTAACCAAAGGTGACCCGGCGCTTGGCTGTTGCGTTCATGCCACAGTAGTACATAGGCCATGGGCATAAACTCAAATGGTAGCGGAATTTCAACCAGTGGATAAAGTAGTGCAGCATGCCTTGCAAAGCTCGATGGCAAAGTAAAAATTAAGTCACTGTGGGCGCAAATACTGGCAGCGCCATAAAAATCTGGCACGGTAGAGCTAATACGCCGATGTAAGTTTTTCTCTGCAAGATGGTAATCCAGCGCCCACCAATCATTGCCTTCACAGCGTACCTGCACATGAGCCATTTGCAGGTACAGCTCTCTATTCCAGTGACCGGCTTTAATTTGTGCCATTAGCGGATGACCCTGACGAATTAAGCACACTTGCCTATCTTTAAATAAGGTCTGATATTTAATCCCATCAGGCAGTTGCTCTATTTTCAAATCAGCTTGAGGATGAGTATCACGGCCAGCTATGCCAAAATCGATTTGCCCCAACTGTAAGTCTTGCATCGACTTTTCAGTCCACACATAAGAGTCTAACTTTACATTGGGTGCTTCTCTTAAAATGGTGCCGATAAAATACGGTAGCAAGGTTTCGTAGGCGCTTTCGACCATGGCAAATGAAAAATGCTGGTGGCTACTGGCAGCAATAAAGCTTGGTGGCTGCACTATTTGATGCAAACTTTGCAGAAGTTGAGGTAATTGTTGGGCAAGATTTACCGCATGGGCAGTGGGCTTTAACCCATGAGCTGTACGCTGAAATAGCGGGTCGTCTAAGGTTGCCCGTAGTCGGTTAAGGCTTTTGCTTAACGCTGACTGACTTAAATGCAGGCGGTTTGCGGCGCGAGTGACCGATTGTTCTTCAAGTAAGACTTGTAGAATGACCAGCAGGTTTAAGTCTATTTTAGCGAGATTATCAATATTCATGTGATATTCCTCAAGGGAAATTTACTTAGGAAATAATACCATTTCTATTCATACCATGAGTAGTCTAAAATGCCGCCCAATTAATCATTACCATGAAATGTAAGAGACCAATTCAATGAGACGTAACCTGCTACCAATACTGATGTTTATGGTGCTACTGAGCCCATTAGCCATCGATATATATTTACCATCCATGCCAACCATGGCGCTAGAGTATGGGGTAAGTGGTAGCCAAATTCAGTCAACATTAGTGTTGTTTTTGTTTGCCATGGGGCTGGGACAAATCCTAATTGGCCCATTAGCCGATCGCTTTGGCCGTAAGCCAATCGCCTTATTCGGTATTGTGTTATATGGCGTGAGCAGCCTAGTTGGCGCGATGGCGGTGGAGTTTGAAGTATTGCAACTTGCACGTGTTCTGCAAGGCTTGGCAGCTTGTTCTACTTCGATTGTGGTATTCAGTGCGGTTCGAGACTGTTATACCAGTCAAGAAAGCGTCAAAATGTACAGTTATTTAAATGGCGCTATTTGCGTTATTCCGGCACTGGCACCAACATTGGGCGGCTTATTAGCCCTGCAGTTTGGCTGGCGTTCAACCTTTATCTTTATGGCGCTGTACGCCATCATCGTATTGGCTATCGTTATTTTTAAATTCCCTGAAACTCGCCCAGCAAGCACAGACACTAGCGGTAAGCTTTATCGCTGGGGACGTTACAAGCCAGTATTAAGCGACCCACACTTCATGTTTTATGCTGCAACCTGTATGGCAGCAATGGCATCTATCATCACCTACGTATCATATTCGCCTATGTGGTTAATTGGCCATCTAGGGGTCAGTGAGTTGGCATTTAGTGGCTTATTTGGCCTCAATGCGGCAGTCAATATTGCGGCTTGTTTTGCTGCGCCAGTGTTAGTTAAGCGCATTGGTAATCGCCCAGGTGTGGTGGTGGCATTAACCTTGATGCTCATCGCGGCAGTCCTTGAGGTGGTGATGCAACTTGTAGGACCTGAAACCGGTTTAGCTGCAGGCTTTAGCTTTATGCTACCTATGATGCTGCTATGTATTGGTTTTGCGATATTACTCGGCCCAGCAACTTCAATGGCATTATCAGCCTTTGGTGAGCGCGCCGGTACGGCAGCAGCTATGTTAGGTTGTATTCAAATGAGCGGCGCATCAGTATTGGCGGCGTTAATTCAAATGACCGATATCACCGCACCTTATGCGGTAGCGATATTAATGGGTGGCTTGTCATTGGTGCTACTCATTATTATGTCATCAAAACGCTTGAATCATTTACATGTTGAGCAAGTTCATCCTTAAATTATAGGTAAGTCTTATTTAAATCATGGTGTTATGATTTAAAGGGTGCTAAGTCAATAAATCAGTCAACGCCGCAAATTAGTTTGCGGCGTTTTAATTTATTTAGATTATAAAATTCAGTTACAGGCTCTTAATTACACAGCATTCTTATTTATTGTAATTGGTATAAAATGGCCTTTAATTGTATTGATATGTTCAAGGAGTGGGTTATTAGAATTATCTGTAAAAGTTGTGGCTACCCACAGTCGGCTTGTATCTGTGATAGCGTGACTAAGATGGAGGCTAAAACTGAGGTGATTGTGCTGCAGCACCCCTCTGAAGTTGAGCATGCAAAAAATACTGTTAAATTGCTGAGTTTAACCCTGCCGCAAACTCAAGTGGTGGTGGGTGAGAGCGCTGATGACTTTGCGCCATTGCGACAACAGCTGGCAAGGGCCAATAAACCTGTGTATCTGGTGTATCCCTGTGAAAATAGTCAAAATGCAGCGGACTCGTCAGTACCAGCAGATTGCTGCATTTTATTAATTGATGGCACCTGGCGCAAAGCATTCAAAATGTTGCAGCTTAATCCGTGGTTATTGGAGCTTCCGGCATTGCATATTGAATTTGAAGGGGTTTCACAATATCTTATTCGCAAGGCCAAACGTAGCGACAGTTTATCAACACTGGAAGCCACCGCTTATACATTGCAAGCAATCGATAGCGAACTTGATATCAGCCCGCTATTTAGCGCCTTTGATGCCATGGTGCAACATAAGCTCAATGCCATGCCTGCTGAGGTGCGAGCCCGTTATATTGAGTCTAAAAACAACCAGGAAGGTTAATTGTATGTCGCTAAACTTATATTCAAACAGTCTATTAAGGCTAATGAGCAGGCTATTACTGCTTTCAAGTTTGCTAGGCGTTATTGCCGTGGCTGCTCAGGCATCTGATAAGCCGCGACTGACCTTGTCGCAACAAGCTGAGCAAGGTCGAATCGACTCGAAAAAGACGGAGCAAAGTCAGCTTGAAAAAGCCCGCCAAGCAGCCAGCGACACCAGCAGTCGTGAGCAAGAAATTATTGAACGCCAAGAGCCTGGTGAGTGGCAACAACAGCAGTTAGAGAAATCTCAAGCGCAGTTTCAACAGCGAGAATCTCGGGCGGATAAATATTTGCGTGAGGCTAAAGAAGCTGCAGCTAAAGAGCGTAAAATCGAAGAAAAGTAAGCGCTTTGGCAATGCAGCACTATTAACTAGCTGATTAGCGCTTTATAGCCACCGGTTTTTGCATCGGCAACAAATTCCAGATAGTTATTAATACTGTCTAAACTGTCCTCATGGTAATGGGACACATATAGCAGCTGACTGAGGTTTTCTCTGGCGATCAGTTCTAGGGTATTTTTGACTAAGCGAATACCCAGATAATCTAACCCTTGATAGGGTTCATCTAAAATCAATAATGTCGGCTGTTTCACTAATGCTCTGGCAATTAACAATAGTCGCTGTTGGCTGTAATCCAGTTGCTTAAACGAGACTTTGGCATAGTAGGACATATGCAAAATGCTGAGCCAATCTTGGGCGATATCTTGCTGGGCTTGGGTGGCTTTTTGGTACAGGCCGATAGAGTCATAAAAGCCGGATAAAATCACATCTTTAGCGCTGCAACCGACGCGATACTGCAAGTGTAATGCCGATGACACCATGCCGATATGCTGCTTTATTTCCCAAATACTTTCTCCAGTGCCACGTTGCTTACCAAAGATATGAATATCATTGCTGTAGCATTGTGGGTGGTCGCCAAAAATAAGCCCTAACAAGGTACTTTTACCACAGCCATTGGGCCCTTTTACCTGCCAGTGTTGGCCTTTATCAATGCGCCAATTAACCTCAGTAAAAATGGTTTTATCACTGTAAGCCACCTTGCCATTTTTAAGTTCAAAGATGGGGTTATCAAATGGGCTTTGATGGCGGTGGCGCTGCATGATAGCCAGCATCTGCTCGCTTTGGACTTTAGATTGGGCGGTAATTTGGCTTATAACAGGGTGTTGCTCCCAGCTGGCTTTATCCATGATGCTATCAAGTTTGCTGTGGCTGAATATAGCAATCTGATCTATCCATGTGGGCATATCTTCCTCGCGAGAAAATATCACCATCATTTGAATATCAAGCTGACTTAGATAAGCCGTTAAGCTTTTACGATGGCTAATGTCGAGCCCTGAATAGGGATTATCTAACACTAAAAAATCCGGCTCGCTAGCAAGGGCAATGGCTAGCATCACGCGACGGGTTTCGCCCGTTGAAAGTTCACGAAACCCGCGCTGTTGCAGCTGAACTAAATCAAGCTCCTCAAGCAGTTTGTCGGTTAATGTTTGCTTATGGCAATGGGCAAAAATTAATCCCGCGACCGTAGTGCCTTTATCGGCATAATCTAAAAAGTCACTGTCATCATTGGCGAGTTCAAGTGCTAATAACCTTTGTTGCTCAGCGAGTGAGACCTGAGCAACTCGGCCTGAGGTTTTATGTATCGAACCTGCGGTGACCTCAATGCTTGATGTATTTGATGTGTCAGAGCCAACGCCCACAGGTACATCTGCTAATAAGTCACCGAGCATGGCGCCAATATCACTGTGGGCGCTGAATACTCCCCAGGATTGGCGATGTTCAATTAACCACTGTTCAATCTCCAATGAGTTACTAGCACCGGCTGCGGTTAATTGCTCAAAGGTGATTTTCATGGGCTTGGACTCTCGATTTAAATTTAATAGTGGCCATAGATTATCAACACAATGTCATCAACCATAGTGTTTATTGAGCCACTCTACATAAATCGACACAATTTCAAATGTGCTTTGGATAACAAAATATTTAACAATTCAAGGGATACGCTGTAGATTGAAATACTACAAAAATGATAAAAACATGGATGATTTATGCGCTTAACGATACTTGCTGCTTGCCTTGCGGTTGCCTCTGGCACTTTTTCTGGTTCGATAATGGCTCAAACCCCTAACGCAGCACAACTTGCAAGCGATGTTGAAGCTAAGGTGTTGGAGTGGCGCCGTGACTTACATCAGCACCCTGAACTGTCTAACCGCGAGTTTAGAACCAGTAAAGTGATTGCCAAACACCTTGAGTCTTTAGGCTTAGAAGTACAAACCGGCATTGCGCACACTGGTGTAGTGGCGATATTAAAAGGCGCAAAGTCTGGGCCGCTAATCGGCATTCGCGCTGATATGGATGCGTTGCCAGTCACAGAAGAGGTTGATTTACCTTTTGCCTCCAAAGCCACTGATACTTATCGTGGCCAAAAAGTCGGCGTGATGCATGCCTGTGGTCATGACACTCATGTGGCGATGTTAATGGGCGTGGCAGAGAATCTGGTCAAGTCTAAAGACAGCCTCGCTGGCGATGTGATGTTTATCTTTCAGCCCGCAGAAGAAGGCGCGCCAGCGGGTGAAGAAGGCGGCGCAGAGTTAATGCTTAAAGAAGGCTTATTTGCTAGCCGCAAACCTGATCAAGTGTTTGGTATGCACGTAACCTCAAGTATGCCCACAGGGATGATTGGTTTGCGAGCAGGCCCTGCGATGGCTTCAGAAGATTCATTTACGATTACGGTAAAGGGTCGCCAAACCCATGGTTCTCGTCCTTGGGGCGGGGTTGACCCGATTGTGGCTTCAGCGCAAATAATTAATAGCGTACAAACCATTATTAGTCGCCGCGTTGATGTGACTAAAGCGCCGGCAGTGGTGAGTTTTGGCGCCATTAATGGCGGTATACGCTCGAACATCATTCCTGATGAAGTTGAGTTAATTGGTACTATCCGAACCTTTGATCAAGATATGCGCGCCGACATTAAAGTAAAACTAGCTGAAATCGCGACGCTTTCTGCTCAAACCCTCGGCGCCACAGCCACCACAGAGATTGATGCAGGTTATCCAGTTACGGTTAATAACCCTGAGTTAGTCGCAAAAATGCGTCCGGTTATTCGTGAGGTTGTGGGCGATGATAATCTCATTGAGCCAGGGCTTATCACCGGCGCTGAGGACTTCTCCTACTATGCGCTTGAAACGCCGGGGCTGTTTTACTTTTTAGGGGTGACGCCAGCAGGCACAGATCCTGCCACTGTCGCCAGTAATCATTCGCCAGCATTTTTTGTTGATGAAAAAGCCTTAAAAGTGGGCGTTGAAACCATGACTCAGCTGGCATTAACTGCGCTAGGCGCGGTGAATTAAGCGATAAAAATACTAACAACGGGTTGTAGCAGGCCTGTTGTTCATTGCAATGACTTACAAGGAAACCATTATGAAACGCAACATCAGCGCGTTATGGGTATTACTCAGTTGCTGGGTGAGTACCGCGGCGATGGCCACCACAGTCGAGGATATCAATAGCTTTACTCTGGATAATGGCATGAAAATTATGGTGCTAGAAGATAGCAGCATACCCAATGCCAACATGTATTTGTTTTGGAAAGTGGGTTCTCGTAATGAGGCACCGGGCATTACTGGGATCTCGCATTTTTTCGAGCACATGATGTTTAACGGCTCAAAAAAGTATGGCCCTAAAATGTTTGACCGCACCATGGAAGCCGCGGGTGGCGCTAATAATGCTTATACCACTGAAGACACCACGGTATACACCAATTGGTTTCCTGCCAATGCGTTAGAAACCATTTTTGATCTCGAAGCTGATCGCATCGCTAACTTAGATATTAATTCGCAGATGGTAGAAAGCGAGCGTGGTGTGGTGCAATCAGAGCGCACCACAGGGCTTGAAAACTCCAACTGGCGCACCTTGCAACAAGAAGTAAAAGGTGCAGCGTTTAGAGCTCACCCTTATAGCTGGCCTGTGATTGGCCATGAGTCAGATATTGCCGCCTGGTCGCTAGCGGATTTACAGCAATACCATAAGACTTACTATGCGCCCAACAATGCTGTGGTGGTGATCGCAGGTGATGTTAAAACCGCGGAGGTGAAGCGTCTAGCGAAGCAATATTTTGGCGTCATTGCCGCCCAGCCCGCGCCATTAGCCGTTCGCACTGTAGAGCCGCTGCAAAAAGGTGAGCGCCGAGTCTTTGTTGAAAAAGCCTCTGTCACTACCCCTAATGTGCTGCTGGCGTATCATGTGCCATCCACGAAACATGCCGATTATTATGCGCTAGATATACTCAGCACTATTTTCAGTGAAGGTAATAGCTCACGGCTTTATCAAGGCTTGGTGGATAAGCAACTGGCCTCCGATGTGATGTCATATTTACCCATGTCATTTGACCCTAATCTGTTTTACTTTCTTGGGGTCGCCAATGCAGGGATTGATGCATTGCAATTAGAAGCCTCAATGATTGCCGAGATAAACCGTATTGCCCTTGAAGGCGTTAGCGAGCAAGAGCTTGAAAAAGTGAAAAACATCAAGCTAATGGATTTTTATCGCACCATGCAAACCATCAATGGCCGCGCTAATACTTTAGGTCGTTATGAGCTGTATTTTGGCAGTTATGACAAACTATTTAGTGCGCCTGCAGCCTACAATAAGGTAACCGTTGCTGATATTCAGCGTGTTGCGCAAACCTATTTACGTAAGGCCAATCGCACCGTGGGTGTGTTAGCCGCCACAGAGGGAGCTGACTAATGATGTCATTGATAAAGCTTAAAAAGACCAGCGCCTTAACGGTATCAGCCATAGCGCTTGCTTGTGGTGTGGGGTTGGCGGGCTGCAAAGCCACGACTGAGTCAAGCAAGCCCCTCGATACTGGCAGTTTCAGTATGCCGCAATATCAATCCATTACCCTTAAAAATGGCTTATTGGTTAATTTGATGGTGCAACAAGAAGTACCGATAATTAACTTTAATGCCGTTGTGCGCGCAGGGGCGGTAAACGACACCACATCTGGGGTGTCGTATATGACAATGAAAAGTTTATTACTGGGCGCCGGCGGTAAAAGCAAAGCTGAAATTGAGCAGATGGTGGACTTTCTCGGTGCAAGCTTATCTACAGCGTCAGGGCGTGAAAGCATGATGCTGGAAGCGGATTTTATGAGTAAAGATCTTGATACCATGCTCGATATTATCCAGCCAGTGCTCATAAGCCCTGACTTTGACCATAGTGAATTTGAAAAACTCAGACAGCGCGAAATTGTTGGCTTGTCACAAGCGAAAGAAAGCCCACGGGCGGTAATCGGTCGTTACTACAATAAGTTGGTATTTGGTGAACACCCTTACGCTAATCCGGTATCAGGCAACAGTAAGTCATTAGCTGATATTAATGTCGCTCAGTTGCGGGCATTTCACCAAAGTTATTTTCAGCCTAAAAATACCGCCATTAACGTGGTGGGTGACTTTGATATCGCAACCATGAAAGCCAAGCTGACAACGGCATTTGGTGGCTGGAAAAACACTGACACTGCGGTGCAGCCTGATTTAACACAAGGGCTAGCGCCATTAACTGCCAGTAAGGTGTTATTAGTTGATAAACCCGATGCCATTGAAACCACTTTTGTTATTGGCGGTTTGGGGATTAAGCGCGATAACCCTGATTATGTGGGGCTAACGGTAGTAAATACCATTTTAGGGGGCCGTTTTACCTCATGGCTTAATGATGAGTTACGGGTTAACGCCGGGCTCACTTATGGGGCGCGTTCTGGCTTTAGTGCCTATTCTGCTGCAGGGGTGTTCTCTATCAGCACCTTTACTAAAACCAGCACCACCAAAGAAGCCATGGATTTAGCTTTAAAAACCTATGGCCGTTTATGGGAGCAAGGCATTGATCAACAAACCCTAGATTCAGCCAAAGCTTATGTCAAAGGTCAGTACCCTCCTAAGTTTGAAACCGGTGGCCAACTGGGCGAGTTACTGGCTGATATGTATATCTATAACTTTGATGATGCATTTATTAATGAGTTTCAAGCCAAGGTCGATGGGCTGACATTAGCCGAAACCCAGCGTCTCATTAACCGTTACTTTCCAAAAGACAATTTGCAGTATGTGCTTGTTGGTAACGCGGCTCAGATTGCCGATATTGCCAAAGAGTATGGTGAGGTTACTAAGGTTAATATTACCGATGTGGGCTTTGGCCAATAAGCTATCTCAGAGCGGAACAGGTTAAATAAATAAGCCTCGCATTATTGCGAGGCTTTTTGTTGGCTGCATTATGTGATTGGGATGAACCACTTAGTCTGAACCACTTAAGCCAGATTGATGTTTGAAACTTACCGTGGTTAAAACCTAAAACCTAAAACCTAAAACCTAGCTGGCGCCAGCAAAGTCCAATTGACGCCAAGCTTCATAGCTAATAATCGCCACCGAGTTAGACAGGTTTAAGCTGCGACTGTTAGCCGTCATCGGAATACGTAAGCGCTGCTCAGTGGGAATCGACTCAATGATATCCATAGGTAAGCCACGGGTTTCGGGCCCAAATAACAATACATCATCAGCAGCGAACGACAGCTCAGTATGAGGACGACTACCTTTGGTGGTGCAGGCCATAATACGTTTACCTGCCATGACGTCAAGGAAGGCTGCAAAATCTTTATGACGGGTGATATTGGTTAAGTCTGAGTAATCTAAGCCGGCGCGTCGAAGTTTTTTCTCTTCTAAATCAAAACCTAATGGCTCTATTAAATGTAGCTTAGCGCCATTATTGGCACAAAGACGGATAATGTTACCGGTATTAGGGGCAATTTCTGGTTCATAAAGCGCAATATGGAACATGGATAGCTACCTTCATTGATTGAGCTGGGAATTATACGCAAAACCAGCTGCTGGTGGTAATCAATTCACAATGTTCAATTCGAACGGCAGATCCGCTCAGGCAGGCTAATCACCACCTTGAGCCCATGGGGGGTAATATTGCTGGCATGTATCTCGCCTTTATTGAGCTTGATGGCGGCTTGGGTAATCGCCAGACCTAAGCCCCAACCACCTGATTCTCTGTCTCTTGAACTATCAGGGCGATAAAAAGGCTTAAATATTTTCTCTAACTCAACGTCTTCAATACCAGGACCATCGTCTTTAATGGTAATGACGACCTGTTGGTGTTGCTTTATTGCAGTGATTGAAATGTCACTATTGGCATAGCGAATGCCATTACGCAGTACATTTTCAATCGCCCGAGAAAGCGCTTTGGGGTAGTGATCTAGGCTAATGTTTTCTGGTATATCAATGAGTAATCTTTTCTGTTGTTGCTCGGCTTCAAATTCAGCATCATCAAGAATTTGACTGAGAGACTCGGCAAGTTCTAAGTGGACTTTATTTTCAGTATTACTGATGGTCACTCGCGATAAGGTCAGCAATTCTGCAATCAAAGCTTCTAGCTGCTCAGCTTCATAGCCAATGCGCTCAATCTCGACGCTGCTTTGTTGTTTTTTGCGAGCCAGCGCTAAAGAGAGTTGTAAGCGCGTTAAGGGGGTACGCAGTTCATGGGAGATATCACCCATTAGGCGCTGCTGGTTATGCATCATGGTTTCAATGGATTGCGCCATGGTATTGAATGCTTGTGCTAACTCGCCCATTTCATCGCCTCTGGCGGCAATACTGTCATCGACTCGAGCGCTTAAATCGCCGCTAGCAAGAGCGTTAGAGCTATGCTTGAGTGAGCGAAGTGGTTTGCCTAAATACCATGCTAAAAAGCCACATAATATGCCAGATAAGATCATGGCGATAATAGTGGTTAATAATTTATGGTCATTAAAGAAAAAGAACCAAGGTCTAGGGTGGTTATCTGGTACGCGACTGTAGATGCGATATTCTTGTTCCCCAGCAGTAAAAGTGTAAGGTCCAAAAATCAATTCATCACGGAACTGATGGCTCATTGGCGCGTTAAACTCTTCACTAATCAGCAAGAACTCTCTAAAGGTTCTAGGGACTTGCCTGCTATTAATCACAAGGTCTTGGTCATTGGTGATATAGAACTTAATCATTTTGCCATTTGGACTGCGATGGCGATGCAAGCGTTTTAAAGCTTTGTGATCTTCGAGTAATTTAGGATCTTCAATAAATGGTTTAGCTGTGCGTTTAAGTAGCTGTTGCTGCTTGGCTGTCATTGGCTGTTTGTCGTGGTTTTGCTGCAATAAAGGCAGTACAGCCACAAAGCCAATAATTAAAGAGCTGCCAAGCCAAAAGCCCAGCAGTAATTTGACAAATAAACGATTTAACGAAGATAGCTTAATCATTATGGGATCCAGATATAGCCTTTACCACGGATGGTTTTTACTCGAGGGCGACCATCGTGACGTTCAGGTAATTTTTTGCGCAGATTGGATAAATGCATGTCTAAACTGCGGTCAAATGGCATCAGTTTTTTACCCAAAACGGTTTCACTGAGCTGCTCTTTAGTGACCAAATCGCCTGCTTGAGTGATCAAGCTATGAAGCAATGAGAATTCAGTGCCGGTAAGAATAATAAGCTGATCATTACAGTACAGCTCTTGTCTGGCTTGATCTAAGCTTAAATCACCAAAGCTAATGGTATCTTGGGCGCCTGCATCTGCTTGAGTGAGGCTAGAACGGCGTAAAATAGCGCGTATACGGGCCACTAATTCACGATCGTTAAACGGTTTTGGCAGGTAGTCATCAGCGCCAATTTCTAACCCTACTACTCGGTCAATTTCATCGCCTCTGGCGGTAAGCATCAGCACTGGAGTTTGCTTTTGGGTGCGCAGGGCGCGCAGCACTTCAAAACCATTGAGTTTTGGCAGCATGACGTCTAATAAGATTAAATCAAAATCTTGATTCTGCGCAAAGTCTAGCCCTTGCTGACCATCAAATGCTTGAGTTAATTCAAAGCCTTCTAGCTCTAAAAGCTGGGCTAATAACTCTGATAAACCTGCGTCATCATCGACTAATAAAATTCGACTCATGGGATCCTCGCTCAATAATAAGCATTCACTATATAACGAATGAATAGCCAAGTTTAGCAACATTGCACTCTTTTACATATTGGCCGTTTAGGGCAGAGATTAGCCACGAATTTGAATGCCGTCATCATTGTAAATGAATGAAGTGTCGTACCAATGAGTCAAGATTCATACTTCATTGGTAAGAAGGAAGGCAGTCTAGGGATAGGGATAGGGATTTCTTTGAGTAATAAAGCTGAGGCATCCCAAGGGAAAGTGAGTTTTGTGACAGCAAAGGTCTGGATGTTTTTGTTGTTCGTGACAATGCCATTCACACCATTCACACC
>NZ_JBFRKG010000027.1:0-46272 GCF_041469325.1 Shewanella sp. 10N.286.51.B8 | reverse complement strand
TCACACCATTCACACCATTCTCGGCAGTCAAAGCTCGCAGCTGTAACCTTTCGATTTCATTTAGTCCGTAAATTAAAAAGAAAGTTGAATACTCAATCCCCGTTGGAAATCTTTCGCTTTTCAGCAAATGTCGCAGGGGCTGCTGGGGCGATCCAAGAGGGGTGAGCTGTTTCACCCATCTTGGTCTGGTGTGGGCGAAGCGCCACGACTTTAATCCAAACGAGGTTTGGAAAGCGCACAAACAAAAAGCGAGTGCCATTTAATAGCACTCGCTTTTATTAGATTAACTTATTGAAGATTTGTCACTTTTTACAAATAACGTTTAATCTTAATATGAGTAAGACTAACTATGTTACTTAAACATTTCGTTTGCACGAACAACGGTAGAACGATAGCCAGGCTCATGTTTCGTTAATGTCTTCACTTTAATTTCGACTTTAATTTCATTTGTTTCTGGGTCAACTTCAGTGATCCAATGCTCTGGAGCCTGTTTAGGGTCCATTAGTCCTGCTGATGCAGAAGCCATGAACATCGTTTTAAGATCTTGCTGCCATTCGGTAATTGATGTGATTGGAGAATACCACTCAAAGCCACGCTCTTTGCCGTATTCCCATGTTTGCTTCACGGTCATTTTTTTATCATTAACTTTATATTCAACGCCGCGGCTGTATTTCATGCTAGGCAGTGCTGGTTGCTCAAGACCTCGGCCATCGCCATTATCAAATACGGTTACCGTGCCTCTTTCTGGTACTGCCCAAGCGGTATGCTGAGTCCAGGTCCAGTCAAAGTCACCTTGACAACCTTTGTCGTTACAGTCTAATTTTTTGCCTTTTTTGTTTACTGGGGTCAGCACTTTCTTGGCAAGTTCGCCTTTCCAGCCAGCAGGAGTACCTAGAATCCATTTGACTTCATTATCGCGACCGACTTTGATCACTGCTGATTGGTGACGAGCTGAGATAATAATTGAATCATCTTCAGCATCATAACCAATTGAGTTAATGTGCAACCAGTTACGACCCGCACCGACTCCGGCAACGTCGCCGTAAGGTTCATTTCTTAGCTGCTCAGCATCCATTTGTGCCCCAGCTTTATCCACATCTACATTTAAACAAACAGCGCCCATATCCAGTGATAACAATACATCATCACGCATATTGTCGAGAATGTTATTGAAATTCCACTCATGAACAACATCACCGTTTTGATCAACTTCAATAACAACGTCACGAACGGTATCAACTTTCATACCATCGGCAGATATAAAGTCACGTTTACCAACGCGCAACAAGTAATGTCCATTTGGCATTTCAGTTATTTCATGGGAAAAACCATTGTAGCCTCGAGGTAGATCATGCTTGAAAATTGGTTTACCTAAAAAGTCATATTTTGCATAGTATGGCGTATCAAAGCCTTGATTCGGCTGGAACATCAAGCCTTGACCAAAAATCAATTTACCATCGCTAGTTTGTTTGAAAGACATTGATCCGCCTGGACGGTCGTAGATGACATCAGCACGCATATGCCAGCGAACATCACCTTGTGTATCAATGATATTTTGTGTCGGATGCCAATCCCAATGGTCACGCATATTAGGGAAAATAACCTGACCATCAACGAGGTATAGGCGCTCTTCGAATCCTTTTGCTACTGTTAATGGCTCATATTCATATTGCGTGCGATCTTGTCCATCAATATGGATTTGAGGAAGTGCCGAAGTGCGAATTTTGTACTCTTCAGTTACCTTTTTACCTTCAAGCTTGTAAGACACTTTTACAGTATTAAGGAAATCTGGGTACATACCAAAAACAGGAATACCGTTATGCGTCAATACTTGGCTACTACTGACGGGGTAATCAATATCAACGCCATCACGGCCTTTACCTATAACGGTTACATTAACATCAGAGATAGTTTTCCCACCTAGGTCAATCACTGCTACCAGAGGGCTAAACTTGTAAGGATCAACATATACAAATCCTAACTGACCTTGGGCTACAGCAGTCGAAGCAGTACCGGGTAAATCTCCGCCTGCGTATACGTTGTGAGATACCATTGCACCAGAACTTGCAAACGCAATCGCCAGAGTCAAACTTAATATTGTTTTTTTCATCTTGAATTCCATAATATTATTGGTGTATTAAATTAATTTAGAAGTTGTATTGCATTGAATAGAACATGGCATTTTGCCAGCCCTCTTTACCTAGGTTGTTCTGTGCATATCGGTAAGATATTGCTGCCGAAACGCCGCCACTGATATGCCATCTGAGGTTGGCACTACCATTAAAGCCATGGTCTTCAATATCGCCAGATACGATGAGGTAATCATCGCCGCGGCCAAAGTAATGCTCTTGCCACCAATTGAAGCTGAAATCTTGGTTATAGGCGCTGAAATCTTTGCTGACACCTATATATGCGTAACCGCCATTGAACCCATTAGCATCAAAACTTTCGCCATTAGCCTTTTTAAAGTGGGCGTAGTCAGAGGTGACAACGTGGCCTGCTAGCGCAACCTGGGTGTACCAGCCGTTATCCCAGGTTTTGTCATGGCTAAAGCCAAGTAAGGTGTTGGTTTCTGACCAGACGGGCTTTTGCTTATTAAAGACCTGCCCATACCAGTTAAAGTCACTGTCTCCCATGTTGATTTGGCCGACGATGTTTATTTCAGAACCCATTAAATCGGAGTCGGTAAAATCTTCTAATTTGACGATGGCAAAAACGTCACCGAAGGCGTTGCCTGTGGCACCCTTGATGGCAATGTATTCGTTCTCACTTTTCCCTTCACCGAAATAAGCTTCGGTTCTATCGCTCCAATCCATGATGCCAACTTCGACGGCAAGCATCCCGGCACTGGCCGCAGGTATCGTAAGCGCCCCCATCAAACCGATCATTAACGCTGTTTTATTCATCATTTTCATCCTGACTGATTGTTTTTATATGTTGCTTAAATATCAATGTTGCTATTTTCTATGGGTTACCCAGCAAGCTGACAGTTAACGGTTATCAATCTATTAAGTCGATGAGCTGCCAGTATTTTCGAATTACTGGCAGCCTAAAGTCATTGCTACAGCAGCATCTTGTACCGAGGCTATTATTTTCTTGCCTTAAAAGTTTTAGTTAAAAATGCAATGGTTAATGGCAGCGCGCAGATGATAAATACGCAATAGCTCATGATGCAGTATTGAGCCATATTCAAACCAAACAGTGACCAATCGTCTTCACCACAAATACCGCTAGGGGCAAATTCATATGGGAACCATTCATGTAATGGAAGATTTAGTGGGAATCTAGGCTCTAGTGAACAAGCATTTGCGCCTTGACCGGATTGAAATAGATCTAGCCCTGTGTCTGCAGCGTGTGATGCGACATGTTGACCGGATAAAATAATGGCCTTATCCATACCGTAAATGATGCCGTACCATGCTAGCGCTAAGCCAAGCACTTTAAGGATGTTATGCTTTGGATTGACAATCATGATCACGCCAGCGATTAAAATACAGAACTGGCTAAAACGGATGTAGACACAGTTCTCACAAGGGTCACCTTCAAGGAACCATTGGAAATAACCCATAGCTGAACCCAGCAAAAATACACAAACAGAGGTCATTACAATCCAGACTGCACGCCCTTCCTGTGTGGCTTCTAATGTTGGTAGCGGGTGAGCTTTAAGATCTGCTACCCACTGCTTAAATTGATTAATCATGGTAAGTCCTAAAGGTTGTTCTTAATGGTTTCGTCAAGGTTGCCTAATGAGGTGATAGTGCCGGTATCTATCATTTTGTTGCCATTGACTACGATTGCGGGAATACCTTTAACTTTGGCGATGGTTAGGGCAATAGTGCGGTCATAGGCCAATTTTTCTTGTGCCTGTGGTGTGTCCAGCGCAGCCTTAAAATCAGCTAGTGAGATACCTGCGGCTTTAAGGCCAATAGCGGCTAATTCGCCTTCTACCGCGTTAGAGCCTTTAAGGATTTTAAGTTTTTTGTCATGAATTGCTGCGTACATGGCGAGTTTGGCTTGTTGGTATTTTTTGTGGCTAATGGTATTAGCGGCGGCTAACACTTCGCACGACTCAACGCCAAGCTCCCCTTTGTTTTCTAAGCAAATCGCCTGAAATTGGGTACCTGCTGGCAGGTTTTTGATGAGGTTTGGGGTAACTGCTTGTTCGTATTTGTAGCAAAATGGGCAATAAACTGAGTACACTTTTTGTACGGTGTTATCCAGTGCTGGCGTGTCAATTGTAATCATTTCAGCTGCTGATGCTGTGAATGTCATGAATAATGCTGCTGCTAATGTAGTAAGTGACTTTTTCATATGTTCTCGCTAATACTCAGGTTGGTTTCTGATGATTATATTAGCGGGGTTCAGCGGCGGGTTCCGTGAGCCAATGAAACGTTATTGGAAACCAGAGGTTTACATTTTTAGTGCTGTACTTCCCAGTTTTGCAACAAAGAAAGCTGGTAGTCGCACACATTAAAATATTTTAATCTCCATCACATTATAGGCTTTTATAGGGAGGAATAGGGCGAGATATTACCCAGGAAGTGAGATAATAATTTCGAGTTCAATTTTGAAATAAATATAGTATGAACAATTACTTACTAGATCCGCCTCAAATTATAACCAACATTTTAAAGGCTTCTTCTGAGGTCATAAAAGAGCAAGGTATTTGTTCCTTGAAAATGGCAACAATAGCCAGTCGCGCCGAGTGTTCAAAAAAAACCTTGTACCAATACTTTAAATGCAAAGAAGACATTGTGGTGTCGCTGTATGTTCAACATATCAATGATGTGGCTACCCATGTGAATGAGATACTTTCTTCAGATACGCTCTCAAACCAAGAGAAAATCATCTATTCAATGTCATACGACCCCATGAAATGTCTGGCTGCAAAAAAAAATGATCTATGTATTAATTTTTTAGGTGTTAACCCCCATATCTATGAGCTTGCTAGCTCGGAGTTTGTCGGTAATCTGAAAATTAATTTTATGGAAATAAAAGAGCAAGCTGAAACTATGTGGCAGACTGTTATTGCAGAAGGCGAGTTGTTATCTAGCAAAGAAGAAGTATTAAACTGTATTGTTTTGCTTAATCAAGTGGAGAGGGGGGCTGTTGTTATGGGGCAAAATAGATTTGTCAGGCAGTTTGGTTATGATTGCGACTTCAGGCCGACTTTTGATTCACTGTGCAGCGTTATGTATAGCTTAAAGTGGCAACACCAATGTCCATCGGTTTGTTATGAAAATATGCTAAAAACCATATCACCACTTGTATATAAAAAAAGTAAAATAGACATGCGCCATTACGCGCTCATTATGGAGTCGCTCAAAGAAGATATTGAACTATAACCTTGAGCGGCGCGTGTTATAGATCAATTTATAACAGGCGCTAATAGATAAGCTCAACTTATTAAAAGTATCGCTGATTGAAAGAATTACCCATTAACATCTTAGTCATTTAACAAAGTGCAGCTACCAGCAAAAGGGAGTGTATGCCTTTGCCCTTTGGTTTGAGCTTCGGCTGCACTTTGCCGCTAAATGGGCTCATAGGCTCCATTATCGGCTCAATTAGAGGCACATTTAGCGGTTCAATGCGACAACTGCACCATTTAGAAATTAAACGTTACTTTTTCAAATAACGTTTTATCTTAACCACGATATAGGTCAGTAAAATAGACCCTGCAATTAACCCAACAGAGAACACCACGTTTTGCAGTGCCATAGGGTTAAGGACCAACATGCTGCCTAAGCCTAGCATCATGATCCCAGACATTAACTTAAGTACTTCACCTTCTTTTTCAGTGAGCTTACGTTTACCTAATGTGGCAGCAAAAACAATGACAATCGTCGCTAATGGAATGATATAGATAAGGTTATAAGCGATGAGGTATAAATAGCGCTGCACGGTATCTACCCCTGAGATTGATAACACTGAGGTGTAAATCATCGGGAAACCCGCGGTGCAGAGTAGCTCGTAAGCATTGGCCATAATCGCCAGTAATGCCGAACCCAATATTAAGCTTGGTAAAGAGCTAGCTTTAGATAATTTGCCCATGCGTTTGATTAAGCTGCCGCGGTTTTCAACTGACATAGACAAACTGACATCGCCTTTACCAAAAAAGAAATCTTTAATATTCACTACTGCCGCCACCAGTGCGATAACTCCTGCGCTAGTAATTATCCAGCCGCCATCACCACCGCCAAGTAACTGGAATAAGTTTAGCCACGCGCTCATAAAGATAAAGTAAATAAAGCCCGAGAAAAACACAAAGATACCGCCCACTAATAACATGCGGCCACGACTACCGGCATTCACCATAATGCTAAGCAAAAATAGCAATACGAAGAAGGCACAAGGGTTAAAGGCATCGACGCCGGCGAGGACTAAGGTCAACACAGGAAGTGACATTTGCTCTGGTTGAACTGCACCAATTAACGGAATATCAACGGGCTGGATATGTGGCGTTGAATCGAGCTTTGCTTGTTCGCTAGTAGTCGTACTAAAGTTCATCCCACAAGTGCTGGGGTTATTTGGATCTGAATCATCAGCACAGGTTTCAAAAAGCGGGCTACTAGCAGTGGTTTTTTCGGTATAGAAATCAGCCATTAAGTCTTTGCTTGGCAAGCTGCCTGCATTTCGTTGATAACAAGCCTCTAGGCGCTGCAGAATATAGCGTCCGGTGACATCATGGCTGTTGTAGCCAGTAATGGCTTCGCCACAGACGGCGAAATAAGGCACTGACTTGGGTTCAACCCCGGTTAATTCGCCCACGGCCATGAGTTTGTCGACACTGCCAGGCTCGCTGATAAGGTAATCTTGTAAATGAATCCAGCTATAGCGCTCTGCTAAGGCATCTATAAAAGGGTGAGCCTCCTTACAATGTGGGCAGGTCGCAGACCAAAAAAAGTGTAAGTTAATCTCGGGGCCGGCTTGGGTTTGATTAACCCAAATACTGGCATTGGGTTCGTGAGGACTGGGTGTCACGTTACTTTGTGCAAAACCACAGACAGAAAATAATAAACTACTAATAAAAATGATATTGCTGACAACTTTGTTCATCCATAACCTCAATTCAATCATTTACCGCATTTAGTCACTCATAACATCAGTCATTCACTCTTAGCTGCAGTCTTTTGTCACATGCGCTTAAATTATCTCTGATAAGTCGCACTCGCTATAAAGCTAATGTCTCATAATGTTAACTACTTAGCGCTAACTTTGATGTTACAAGTGTAACTTTGTTCATTATGAAAATGATCAAACCTTTAATACGTGAGCTTGCTCCCATTCTCTGCATCGAGGTCGTGATTATGGGCAATTTTATTGAAGAACAAGATATGTGTTGATTGAAAAATGGTCTTTACATTTTTTTACTGAGCCAACACCCTCATTGACATTGCATTCGCTAAACTTGTTTCATTCCTACGAAACAGTATGTAGGTGACCCCAGATCCCGTTATCAGTGCGATGTTCATTTTCATACTGACAACACAAACGATTTTGAGCCTAAGGTGAGTTTTTGATTGGTTACATTTGATGGATTAAATGGTTAACCGTCGGTCTTAGCGGGTTCAATAACTTGAGATAAAAGGTGAGATTATGAAAACACGATTAAAGATGAAAAGCAGCGTTTTAGCTCTAGTAGCATCATCAGCATTATTAGCTGGTCAACTTTATGCCGCAGAGCCTGCAGATACCTCAGTTAAAACTGAGCAAACCCAAAAAGGTGAACGTGCTCACGGCGGCAAACATCACGGTAAAAGCATGCATAAAGGCGTACGTAAAATGCTACGTTCTTTAGATCTTACCGAAGCGCAAAAGACTGACGTTAAAGCGATTATGGCTAAGTACAAAGCTGAAAAAGGCGAGCGTCCTTCAGCAGAAGAGCGCAGTGCACATAAAGCAGACATGTTAGCGTTAATTACTGATGCCAACTTTAATGAGTCTCAAGCTGAGCAAATCATTGCTGCTAAGCAGGCGAAGCAAACACAACAAATGATGAATTTCTTCAAAATGCAAAATGAAATCTATCAAATTTTGACAGAAGAGCAGCAACAGAAATTTGAATCACGCTTTACCAAGGTAAAAGGTAAAGGTTCTCGTTAAATAAACCAAGACTCCGCTATAATAGAGATTAACTAAATGGCTTAATTACTAGTGTTTTCTCTATTATGACTGCAGAATCTGAATACGATTTTTGGGTAAAACTTGCCAGCCGAGCCGCGGTGGCAACAGCATTAATCCTGATCGTGATAAAACTACTCGCTTGGCTCTATTCAGGGTCGGCGAGTATGTTAGCTTCCCTTACTGACTCCTTTGCTGATGCCTTAGCATCCATAGTGAATTTCATCGCTATTCGCTATGCCATTTTACCCGCTGATGACGACCATCGATATGGTCATGGTAAAGCCGAACCTCTTGCATCACTTGCCCAATCTGCTTTCATCTTAGGCTCAGCATTTTTGTTGATGTTTTATGGTGGCGAACGGTTAATTAATCCGGTAGAGGTGGCCCATGCAGGCCTTGGGGTCATTGTCTCCATTATTGCCTTAGTCATGACTTTTGCCTTGGTGATACTGCAGAAAAAAGCCTTAGCCAAGACCAACAGCACCATAGTCGAAGCGGATTCATTGCATTATAAATCAGATTTATTTTTAAACGGTGCAGTATTGCTGGCATTGGTATTAGCACAATATGGCTGGTGGTGGGCTGATGGCTTGTTTGCAGTATTGATTGCCTTATACATTGGTCATCAAGCATTTGATTTAGCGTATCGCTCGGTTCAGTCGTTATTAGACAGGGAGCTGGATGAAGAGACTCGGGCGCAGATTGTTGCCATTGCCACCGCGGATCCGCGGGTGAATGGTATTCATGATTTACGGACGCGTCAGGCCGGTAAAACCACCTTCATTCAATTTCATATTGAATTAAATGGGCAACTGTTATTACTTGAAGCCCACGAAATTACTGATGGCACTGAAGATCGCTTACGGGCAGAGTTTGAAGATGCCGAAGTGATTATTCACCAAGACCCGATTTAATGGTTGATGACATCAATTGCAGTTGATACCGCAGTTAATAATACTGTTGCTATCAAGGGCAATATTAGCCAAATAAAAAGCCTTAACTGTTATATGCAGTTAAGGCTTTTTTACATCTGCACCCAAGTGATGAGTGCGGTTTTGATAATGTTGCGGTCGAAATTAACTTGATTCTAACTCGGTTAAAGCTTTTAAAGCTTGCTGGACAATGGCTTCAATAGAATTATCAATATTGACAGTGATCACGTCAGGCTCATTGCTTGGCTCTTCTAAGGTGGCAAACTGGCTATCAAGCATGTCAGCTTTCATAAAATGGCCATGACGGGCTTGAATTCTTTTTAAAATTAGTTGGTAACTGCCTTCAAGATACAGAAATACCACATGATTATTGCCCTCGCGTATTTGCTCGCGATAGCTTTGTTTTAATGCTGAACAGACAATCACTGCAGTTTCGTTTTTTTGTTCAATGCTAAATGCAGCATCCCTTATGCGCTCAAGCCAAGGGGCGCGGTCGGTATCATTGAGCGCTTCGCCCTTGGCCATTTTGATGATATTGGCTTTAGGATGTAGATCGTCACCGTCAATAAACTTAGCCTTGATAACAGCAGCTAAGCGCGCAGCAATGCTACTTTTTCCGCTGGCACATACGCCCATGACAATAATGCTTTTTGCGGCCATTTTCAGTCCTTGCAGTTATGTTGAGCGATATACTTCGCGGCTTTACAGCTCATGTGTTTGTGGTAATTGAGGGTTGTTACTCGCTCCATATTCGAAGCTCTGAATAATGCTTATACTCTGAGTTAATAATGCTTATACTCTGAGTTAATAGTGCTTAAACTACAAAACTAAATCAATATAGTCATAAAAAAGGAGTCATTTCATTATCGAAATAGGACTCCTTTTAGGCTGAAATAAGCAGGACTTTAATCCATTTCAAGCTCTTTTAGCTTGCGGGTGAGGGTATTACGCCCCCAGCCTAAACGTTTAGCGGCTTCTTGTTTATGGCCTTGAGTATGCTTTAGTGCGGTTTCAAGTAAAATTCGCTCAAAGGCAGGTTGCACTTCAGTTAATAAATCACTTTCACCGGCAGAGAGCTTTTCATCAATCCATTGGGTCAGCGCCATTTGCCAATCAGAAACACCATTAACACGCTCGCTGGCACTGATGGGATCTTTTAGCAGCTCAGGCGGTAAATCCTGAGGCAGGATTTCTTGCCCCGATGCCATCACTGTTAACCAGCGGCAGGTATTTTCAAGCTGACGCACATTACCCGGCCACGGCAGTTGCTCAAGTTTTTTAGCGGTTTCTTTAGTGAGGATTTTAGGCTCAACGCCGATTTCTTTGGCGGCAGTGGCAAGGAAATGGCTTGCTAACTGAGTAATATCCTCACGGCGCTGAGAAAGCGGTGGTAAATGTACTCTTATAACATTGAGACGATGAAATAAATCTTCACGGAAATCGCCTTTTTGCACCAATAATTCTAAGTCTTGGTGGGTTGCGGCAATAATACGTACATCAACTTGCACGGCAATGTGACCACCAACCCGATAAAATTGCCCATCAGCCAATACTCGCAATAGACGGGTTTGCACATCTAATGGCATATCACCAATTTCATCTAAGAATAGTGTGCCGCCATTGGCTTGCTCAAAGCGCCCTTGGCGCACATTAGCGGCACCGGTGAAGGCACCTTTTTCATGACCAAATAATTCAGATTCAATCAAATCTTTGGGGATTGCTGCCATGTTAAGGGCAATAAAAGGGTTTTCTTTACGGGGGCTATGTTTATGCAGCGCCCCAGCAACTAACTCTTTACCGGTACCAGACTGACCGTTAATAAGCACACTAATTGATGAGCGAGATAAACGGCCAATAGCGCGAAACACCTCCTGCATTGAAGGCGCTTCACCAATAATTTCTGGTGTTTTAAGCTTTTCTGGCTCAGCTACAGGCGGCGGTACTTGCTCTGTTGCATGGGTCAGTGCGCGCTCTACCAGCGCAATGGCTTCATCAATATCAAAAGGCTTTGGCAAATATTCAAATGCCCCTGCTTGATAGGCACTGACGGCACTATCCAGATCCGAATGAGCCGTCATGATGATCACCGGAATATGCGGATAGTGCATTTGCAAGCGATCAAGCAAGGTTAAGCCATCGGTACCCGGCATACGGATATCAGATACGATGACAATAGGCTGAGATATTTCTAAGGCTTGCCATAACGACTCTGCAGCGGCAAAACTTGCCGTTGTCAGTTTAGCTCCCGCTAAGGCTCTTTCTAAAACCCAGCGAATCGAGCTGTCGTCATCAAGGATCCAAACTTGTTCGCTTATGTTCATATCACTTCCTCTTGAGCCATCATTGGCAAATTATTGTAATGGCAAAATAATCGTAAATTCTGTTTGTCCTGGTGCCGATATACAATCAATCCGACCTCCATGTAATCGTGCAATATTATGGGCGATGGATAATCCTAATCCTGAGCCCTCCTCACGGCCGGTGACCATGGGATAAAACAAGGTATCTAATAGGTCTGCAGGGATCCCTGGGCCGTTATCGATAATCGACAATGCCAGTACCAGCTTAAAACGCTTAGTGCCTATGGTGACTTGATGCTGGGTGCGAGTGCGGATGAGTATTTCTCCGCCATTAGGATCTAATGCTTGCGCGGCATTTTGCACCACATTGAGCACCGCTTGCTGTAATTGATCAGCATCCATGTCCATATCGGGGATTGAAGGGTCATAATCTCGCTCCAAGCGGATATTGCTTGGTAGGGTTAGCTCGACTAAGCGCAGCACTTTTTGAACTATTTGATGAATATTGTGGGTTTCATGTTGAGTCGGGCGCTGAGGGCCCAATAGTTTATCAACTAAATTTCGTAGTCTATCGGCTTGCTCAATAATCAGATCGGTAAATTCTTTAAGGCTTGGGTCTTCTAGTTCCCGAGATAATAGTTGCGCCGCGCCTCTTAAGCCACCTAATGGGTTTTTAATTTCATGGGCGAGGTTACGCACTAAAAATTGTGCCGCCTGTTGCTGAGCATCTAAATTAAGTTGTTGATGAATACGATGTTGTTGATCAACTTGACGTAGTTCTAGCAGGCTGATGTTGTCTTCACTTTCCATCGGTATCAGGGTGATATCGATGATGTGGTGCACGCCATCAAGAGTAATTAACGCCGCAGTGTTGACGGTGATCCCTTGATTTGCGTTAACCGAGTCTTGGAGGAGCTCGGCTTCAACGCCCATGAACTGATATAGCTCAGGTAAACGCTGCTCTAGTAATTTATTGCTGCCAATACCAAGAAGTTGTTCAGCTGCAGCATTGGCATAACGCGACCGTAATTCGTTATCGATAACGAATACAGCGGTAACCAAATGATTCAGCAGATTGTTCATGTCCATCAAGTGTCCTGCAAAGTAGAGTTGCACTACTATGTTGCACCAATATGGTGCGATGCGCAACTTGTTCTACACTGGCAACTTGTTAAAACAATCTCAAATTCATAATATTTATCTTTTTGATATATATCACTTTTTACTTGGCAAAGGTCGAGGCTTTGCGATTGAGAAAACAGATGCTTGGTGTAGAAATATCTTTCTTGGAGAACTTGATGCAAGGACTTTGCCGTTTTGGGTCAAAACTTTAACCACGAGATTATGTTCACCGCGATTCACTTCGGTAACATTAAAAATACTGCTTGATTGCGGCTGACCATAAAGTAAGTCGTCGATATACAGCGCCATTAAAAAGCCACTGGGTAATTCTGGTGCAGCACTGGCAACCACAGTAAAGTTGCCATTGTTATTGCGAATGGTTTCTTCTTGGGTCGGATTAACAATACGTACCCGATACTCTACTGGTTTAGCTTCTTTTGGGCTGCTGTCTGTTTCTATGACGGTGGGCGCAGCAACACTGTTTTGGGTATTTTCACTCAATTCTACTTGTTCAGCATTTTCTCGTGGTTGGTCGCTGTAATGTACATTTCCTTGTTCATCAACCCAGCGATACACGGTGGCATGACTGATAGAAAAGATAACACTGCATAAAATAAGAGTTATTAATAAGGTTAAACGCATTTGGGGTTCCTTCACCTTCAGCTTTAAACTTTATAATATTAGCCTCTTTTGAATTAAAGATCAGTATTAACTGCTGATTAACATAGGCTAATTACTTGTACTCGCAGCAATATTCGCTAATTTCATGGGTACGAATTTTAAAGGTGACTTTCGCATCAAGTGTAAACAGTTGACCTGCTGGAACGGTTTGCCATTCACTCTTGTTGGGTAATAGCACCTCAAATGAACCTGAAGTCACATTCATGATTTCAGCGACAGCAGTGTCAAAGCTGTATTCGCCCGGCAACACTACTCCGAGAGTCTGCTGGCTTCCGTCATTAAAATGAATGGTACGACTGATGACTTTACCTTCAAAATAAACATTGGCTTGCTTGGCTACGTTAACGTGATTAATGACGGTCATATTATTCTCTGTTGATTAATTATTGAGAGAAAATATATAGTCGATTTAAGTGAGTTAAAAGTGAAATTAAGTCATGTGCTGTTTTGCGGCTAAGTATATTTAGCCAATAAAAAACCCGCCATAAGCGGGTTTTTTGGTTCTCAAAATTTGAAATCGTTAACTAATCAAAACGATTACTTAGCGCTACGGTTATGACGCTTACGCTCGTTTTCAGTTAAGTAACGCTTACGAACACGGATGTTCTCAGGAGTTACTTCTACTAATTCGTCATCATCGATGAACTCAAGCGCTTGCTCAAGGGTCATTTCGATATGCGGAGTCAGTACTTGTGCTTCATCAGTACCTGATGCACGCATGTTTGTAAGTTGCTTACCTTTCAAACAGTTAACTGTTAAATCGTTTGCACGAGCGTGTAAACCAACAACTTGACCTTCATATACTTCAGCAGCATGGCCGATGAATAGACGACCACGTTCTTGTAAACCGAACAATGCGAAAGTCAGTGCTTTACCAGTAGCGTTTGAAATCAATACACCACGAGCACGTTGACCAATGTCACCGCCTTTCACTGGACCGTAATGGTCGAATGAATGGTAGATAAGACCAGTACCAGAAGTCGCTGTCATGAATTCAGTTTGGAAACCGATTAAGCCACGGCTAGGAATGATAAAGTCGATACGTACACGACCTTTACCGTCTAGCTGCATGTCTTTCATGTCACCTTTACGTGTACCTAATTTTTCAATTACAGCACCTTGATGTTCTTCTTCAACATCAACGGTTAAGGTTTCAAATGGCTCGCACATTTCACCGTCAATTTCTTTAACGATTACTTCTGGACGTGATACCGCTAGCTCGTAACCTTCACGACGCATGTTTTCAATTAGGATACCTAAGTGTAATTCACCACGGCCTGAAACACGGAAACGATCTGGAGATTCAGTTTCTTCAACACGTAATGCAACGTTATGAATTAGCTCTTGCTCTAAACGCTCAAGGATATTACGTGAAGTAACATACTTACCTTCTTTACCAGCAAACGGAGAAGTGTTTACTTGGAAAGTCATGGTTAGCGTTGGTTCGTCAACAGAAAGAGCAGGCAAGGCTTCAACAGCGCCTGGAGCACAAATAGTGTCAGAAATTTTTAGCTCACCAAGACCGGTAATTGCAACGATGTCGCCAGCGTTAGCTTCAGCAACTTCGTGACGGTCAAGACCCATGTAACCTAATACTTGGCCAACTTTACCGTTACGTGTCTTACCGTCTGCACCAACAATAGTTACTTGTTGGTTAGGCTTAACGCTACCACGTTTAACACGACCAATACCGATAACACCTACGTATGAGTTGTAATCGATTTGAGAAATTTGCATTTGACATTCACCTTCAGCATCAGCATCAGGGAAAGAAACCTTTTCAACAATTGCTTGGAATAAAGGTGTCATGTCTTCGCTAGTTTCGTCTGGATCAAGGGTCGCGAAACCATTTAATGCAGAAGCATAAACGATAGGGAAATCTAACTGTTCGTCAGTTGCACCTAAGTTGTCGAATAAATCGAATACTTGGTCAATAACCCAATCAGGACGAGCGCCTGGACGGTCAATCTTGTTGATTACAACAATTGGCTTAAGGCCTTGAGCAAACGCTTTTTTAGTTACGAAGCGAGTTTGTGGCATTGGGCCATCAACTGCATCAACTAAAAGTAATACTGAATCTACCATAGATAGAACACGTTCAACTTCACCACCGAAATCGGCGTGACCAGGAGTGTCTACGATATTAATACGGTAGTCGTTCCATTTGATGGCGGTATTTTTAGCCAAAATGGTGATACCACGTTCTTTTTCAAGATCGTTAGAATCCATTACACGTTCTGCGGCTTCGCCTCGACTTTCAAGGGTGCCTGACTGTGCCAAAAGCTTGTCTACCAAGGTCGTTTTGCCATGGTCGACGTGAGCAATAATGGCGATGTTACGTAAATTCTCTAACACGGATAAAACCTCTATACCATCAAACAAATAAATAGGAGTTTATAGCGGCATTAAGTTTAGCCACCATAAAAAAGCGTGCCATTCTACTCCACGAGACGCTTTGCGGATAGGATTATTTTTGTACACTTTGTGATTAGCTAAAAAATAACCATCAATTTTGGCATTTATAGCATCATATAATAGTAACGATTCAGAAATGTGACAAACAATCAGCGCAGTGTTTTTAGCCGCGCACCAAAATAGAATTTGAACCATAATAGTGCGTGCGCTTGCACTAAAATGATGCAAAATTGTGTTTTCGATAATTGGCTATTAAGTCAAATATATAAAAATCATATACTTATTCAGTTGGCATGGTAATAGCTTTAAGATTGTCAATTATGTGATATTTCGACACATACGCGTCTTTAATGTCGTAGTATAGTGGTGAACTTGAATTATAAAAGGGAATACCCTTACTCTACCGGAGGCTTAAGAATGTCAGCTGAATCTGTTTTAACGCAACTTAAAGAATTGGAAGTTAAGTTTGTTGATTTACGCTTTACCGATACCAGAGGTAAAGAACAACACGTTTCTATCCCATCTCATCAGGTTGATGAAGATTTTTTTGAAGACGGCAAAATGTTCGATGGTTCGTCTATTACGGGTTGGAAAGGCATTAACGAATCTGACATGGTACTTATGCCAGATGCGAGCACGTTTGTTCTTGACCCTTTCACAGAAGAAACAACTGCACTAATCCGTTGTGACATCTTAGAGCCAGGCACAATGACAGGTTACAACCGTGACCCACGTTCTATTGCTAAAAAAGCTGAAGAATACTTAACGTCTACTGGTATTGCTGACACAGTATTAATTGGTCCAGAGCCAGAGTTCTTCTTATTTGACGATGTTAAGTTTGGTGCTGACATGTCAGGTTGTTTTGCTAAAGTTGATGCAAAAGAAGCGGCATGGAACTCAGGTACTAGCTATGAAGATGGTAACACTGGTCACCGTCCATTCGTTAAAGGTGGTTACTTCCCAGTAGCACCAGTTGATTCATCACAAGACTTACGTAGTGCTATGTGTTTAGTACTTGAAGAAATGGGTCAAGTTGTTGAAGCGCATCACCATGAAGTTGCTACAGCCGGTCAAAACGAAATCGCGACACGCTTTAACACGCTAACTGCTAAAGCTGATGAAGTTCAGATCCTTAAGTATGTTGTGCATAACATGGCACACGCATACGGTAAAACAGCGACATTTATGCCTAAGCCAGTAATGGGCGATAACGGTAGTGGTATGCACGTTCACCAATCTTTAGCTAAAGATGGCGTTAACTTATTCGCAGGCGACAAGTACGCTGGTTTAAGTGAAACTGCTCTTTACTACATTGGTGGTATCATCAAGCATGCTAAAGCGTTGAATGCATTTACTAACCCAAGCACAAACTCTTACAAGCGTCTTGTGCCACATTTCGAAGCGCCTGTCATGCTTGCATACTCTGCACGTAACCGTAGTGCTTCTATCCGTATCCCAGTGGTACCAAGCCCTAAAGGTCGTCGTATTGAAACACGTTTCCCTGATCCACATGCAAACCCATATTTAGGTTTTGCTGCGCTATTAATGGCAGGTCTAGACGGTATCCAAAACAAGATTCACCCAGGTGAAGCTATGGATAAAGATTTATACGACTTACCAGCAGAAGAAGCGACTGAGATCCCACAAGTTGCGACTTCACTAGAAGATGCACTTGCAAGCTTAGATGCGGACCGTGAGTTCTTAGTTAAAGGTGAAGTATTCACTAATGACTTTATCGATTCATATATTGCTATCAAGCAAGGTGAAGCAGAGCGTGTTGCACGTACTACTCACCCAGTTGAATTTGAACTTTACTACTCACTATAAGACGTCTTTATAGACCGCTTTTATAGTAGTAAATAACAGTTAGTAAAAAGCCCTTACTGGTTTCCAGTAAGGGCTTTTTTGATCTTTGCATATTCATAAAACGGCAGGGTGGATGGATATTTAGCAAAGTGGCTGTTTGATTTTTCTACAATCTATTTTACAAATTCAATGTGTTTGTCGGTATATTAAATGAACAAATAGATGCTAACTTGTTAATCATGACCAAATTGGCAATAAATGGATTTTACTACATATACTTAAATACACGCTTTTAATTATTAGTCGCGCATGATTAATAGCAAATGATTGCAAAATAAGGACTCATGATGATAACCAATATCAAACGTCTCTGGCTGCAAGTGCTAACTGTATGGATAGCATTGTTGCTATTACCCTTTTCGGCAGTAGCAATTGAATGGCCGCAAGATGTTGAAACGAAACTCGGCACCTTAGTGGTTTATCAGCCGCAGCCAGAATCGTTAGATGGCAATATCTTGATGAGCCGCGCTGCGATGTCATTTGAAGTGGAAGGTCAAGACGACCCTGTATTTGGCGCTTTTTGGTTTAGCGCTAGAATCGATACTGACGACGATGTTGCTTTGGTACGTAATATTGAAGTCACCGAAGTGCGCTGGCCCTCATCAACTGCTGAAGACCAACAAACGTTCACCGATACTGTTTCAGAAGCCTTAGCCACTACCAGCTTTGAAATATCCATGGAACGTTTGTCAGCCAGCCTTGAAAATGCTGAGCAGGTAAAACGCAGCTTAGATAATATTAACAACGATGCGCCAGAAATCGTCTTCAGTAATAACTTGAGCGTGTTGCTGTCCTATGATGGTGAGCCACAATTTAGTGAAATTGAAAATAGTCCCTATGAGCGAGTGTTAAATACCCCTTTTGCCGTTGCCCGTAATACGCAAACGAACAAGCTGTATTTAAGCAGTGGTACCTTTTGGTATGTGGCAGATGATGCTATGGGGCCATGGCAAGTCACATTGTATCCTCCTGAAGATTTGGTCAGCATGGTGAATACCGAGGATGAAACCGCTAAAAGCACCGTCAATGCGCCGCAGATTATTACCACTAATGAACCGACTGAGTTAGTGGCCACTGATGGCTCACCCAATTGGCAAAGTCTGATTGATGGTAAGTTACTTTATGTCACCAATACCGAAACCCCATGGGTAAGAGAGACCTCCTCTGGCGATATGTATGTGCTTTTATCTGGGCGTTGGTTTAAATCTAAAAAGCAGGCCGGACCTTGGCAGTTTGTTAGGGCTGACAAACTGCCTGAAAGCTTTAACGATATCCCTCCCGAATCTGATATTGGTGGCTTAAGGGTCTCAGTTGCAGGCACTGATGAAGCCAATCAAGCAGTGCTAGATGCGCAAATCCCGCAAACTGCAGCGATTAAGCGTGATGAAGCCACACTGGAGGTTGAATACGATGGCGAGCCTAAATTTGAAGTTGTTACTGGCACCGCGGTTTCCTATGCCGTCAATACCGCCACGCAAGTACTATTCATTAATAAAGCATATTACGCAGTCGATAATGGGGTGTGGTTTACCTCAAAAACTGCCAAAGGCCCGTGGATTGTTGCTGATAATATTCCTGATGAAGAAATTGCCAAGATACCCGCAAGTTCGCCGGTTTATAACACCACTTACGTGCAGGTTTATGATTCAACCCCTGAAGTGGTTTACGTAGGTTATACGCCGGGTTATATGTGGTCATACCCTTATTATGGGGTGCCAATTTACGGTACCGGCTGGTATTACCCACCGTATCGAGGCCGTTATTATTATCCTCGCCCACCGACCTGGGGATTACATGTTGGTTATAATCCGTGGACAGGTTGGAATGTTGGCGTGAGCTGGAGCAACGGCTTTTTCAATGCTGGTGTGGTATGGGGAGGCGGTTATGGTTATCGTCGCCCATGCTGTGGTGGCTATTATGGCGGTGGCTATAGACGACCAGTGGTGATCAATACCGGTCGTATCAATATTGGTAACAGTATCAGTGTCGGTAATCGCACTAAAATGCATAATCATATGCGTTCGAACAAATTAGCTAATAATCGCGCTAGACCCAATAACCTTTACCATCGCGAGGCGAATCGTAAACGCTTAGCCAGCCCAAGTGTAGCCAATAAGCATTTTAATAAAGCGAAGGTAAATAAAAAGCGCACTAATGATGTGTTTGCCGATAAGCACGGTAATGTTGCCCGTGATAATAAAGGCAAGTGGGAAAATCGTAGCGATGGTAAGTGGAATAATGTGCCATCAAAAGCTCAAGGGTCTAAACCTAGCAATGTAAATAAACCGTCAAAGGGCAATAGTAGTAGTTTTCCTTCGACACGGCCATCTAGCACTACTCGTCCGGCGAGTAATACCCGTCCCGCCAATAATACTCGTCCTGTTACAAGTACGCGGCCATCAACCTCGATTCAACCGAGTCGAAATCAAACTAGCCACAGCCAACCGAGCCGTAATCAGTCGAGTAATATGAGTCACTCAATTAATCGAACTCGCTCGAGTAGCATAGATCATCAAAGTCTGAATCGTTCTCGACAAGCGCGTCAGTCAGGAATGACCAGAGAAGGGCGAAGCAGAGGAAAATAGCTGTTTATCGCAATTTAGCCAAAGCCCGCAGTCGCGGGCTTTGCTTGGGCGCATTAGTTCAGAGTCAAGTTTACAGCAGATAAGTTACCCGTCATAAATGCTCTGTAGTAAGCCTAGCTCTCAGTGTAATGGCTTCTCAGCTATGATTGTAAATCAGCATATGCTCACTAGAGCTTAATTATTGGAACCCAACCATGTGGAATGCCCTTAGCGCTTATCGCTCATCGATTATTTTACTCTCGGCACTCATTTTAGGCGGAGTATTGGGTTTAGTTGCCCCTGAGATCGCATTAAAACTTAAACCCATAGGGCAAATATTTCTCAATTTGTTGTTCATGATAATTGTGCCTTTGGTCGCCGTTAGCGTGATGTCATCTATTGCCAAAATGACCGATTTAAAAAAGCTCGGCTCCATACTTGCCACCATCATGGGCGTGTCCATTGTCATGGCGATGATCCCCGCTGTAGGCATTACCTTGTTGGCGCTAGCATTTGACCCTGCCCAAGGAGTGACACTTGATTTAGCCGATACCGTTGAAACCACTGGCAGTATGGATTTTGTGAGCTTATTAACCACCAATGATTTTGTGGGCTTAATGTCTAAATCGAATATTTTAGCGCTGATCATTATGTCGCTGATCACCGGAATAGCGATTGGTCAATCAGGTGAAGACGGCCTCAAAGTTTCGGCATTATTGGATAGCTTTAATACCGTGATCATGAAAATCATAGCCATCTTAATGTACTTAGCACCAATTGGCTTAGGGGCTTATTTTGCCGCAACTATGGCCAGTCAAGATGCTGAGTTAATGGGCACATTTGCCCGAGCTATTGCGCTATTTTTAGTGGCAACCTTTTTGTATTTAACTTTAGGCTCAACGCTATATGCATGGATTGGAGGTGGAGGGAAAGGAGTAAATAATTTTTGGCAGCATATGTTAGCTCCTGCAGTAACCGCCCTAGGTACTAGTTCCTCTTTGGCCACCTTGCCAGTTAATATTCGCACAGCAAGTAAAATGGGTTTAAATGAGCAAATAGCTGAAATCAGCTTGCCGCTATTGGTGAATTTAAATAAAGGCGGCGCAGCGATGATAACCGCGCTTAAAATCGTATTTATCTATTCATTACTTGGGCTCGACTTTAGCGCGGATGTGTTTATGTTAACCATTTTGATTTCGGTGCTGTCAGCATTTGTCATTGGCGGCGTGCCTGGCGGGGCATTTTTAGGGGAAATCTTTATTGTGACAACCTTAGGCTTACCCGTCGAAGTGATCCCTATTTTGGTGGTATTAGGCGCCATTACCGATGCAGCATCGACTGTCATCAATGTGGTACATGATTTAACGGCCACTCAAATTATTCAACGGATTAATGGTAGGCATTATATAAATTGAATTAACTGAACTGAGTTTAAGGGGGATGTAAGTCGGAGCTTTAATTGGGGGATACTCCCCCTTAACGTTGAACAAAATTAGAACCCATGCGGCAATCTGATTGCTTATTATAATCATACGCTGATTTTCGCTGTGCCTAAAAATGACTACATTGACCTGTATTAATCGCTAGGGTATTGATTTCACTGCAGCGCCATCAGGCGCGATTGCTACTTTTAGATTATTATTAGCTTGTTACGTATAATTTTATATAGGGATGGAATAGTTTGAGAAATGGATTTTTAAGCCAATTAGTACTGTTAATAATGCTGATGTTGGTCACTGCTAATGTCTTTGCGAATAATAAAGTTGGCAGCATAAACCTTCAATGTAATGACTGTAATTCAGATAAAAAATATCAAGCTGCAGCATTATCAGCGTTAGCCAATCGCCAGCACGCGTTTATGAATGTGGTTAACTTTAGCCAATTTGAGCTACGTAAATTTGAAGTAATTAAATTAATGGTTGAAGTGTGTAGTGACTATAATCGCTCTGCCACCCAAGGCATTTGCCAGTTTGAAGACCGCTCTACCATTATTCCCTTAGCGCCACAAAATCTCGAGCGTGAACAGTTTATTACTTATGCAGAGTATTTATATCAGCAGGACTTTTTTGAGCCGCTACAAATAAAGGTTGCTCCAGACATTGCCGCAACAGCATGGTCATTAGTTAATGATAAAGACCGAATAGTGCAAATTAATGCAGATTGGAAGCGTAAGATAACTTATTACCAGTTCAAAAAGATGTGGTTTGAAGCCTATATCCAAGGGGTTGAATATAATACCCCCATTGCTAATTTATCCCCTGAAATAACATTTGAATTTGCCGATAAATCGACGTTAACGTCACTCGTTAGCGGCTTTGATGATGAGCAAAGGTTACATTTTTCAGCTCGAAAGCTAAAAGATAGTAACAATAATCAGTTATCAATGACTGCAATTGCATCACTCAGTAATGGCGATACATTCCAGTTTGGCTCAGTAGAGACTGAGGCTTATCAAGTATTATCACACTTGGCTGCCTCGCAGGGTTTTATACTTGATCAAAAGCAGATGCTTACACATATTGAGGTGACATTGATTGCTTGCCGAGATGGCGTTAAGACTTGTTCTGAACTGGATAAATTGGCAACTAAAGAGAAAAGCAGCTTTTAAGTCAGGACTTAAAAGCTGCTCACTTTATTTTTAAGATGTTAACCCTTTTCCATGGCTTCAATAAACTTATTCGATTCAGCAATCGATTTGTTCATTTCGCTGATCAAGCTAGTAATATCTGATTGCAGGCTTTGGAATTCACCTTTAATGGCGCCAATGGCCTGCGCATTAAGGTTATGCTTTAAATACAACATATTGTCTTTCATAGCCGTCAGGATCGGAGGCATTTTTGCTTCGGCGCGGCGCATGCCTTTGACCAATGAATCGTAAGAGCGCTGGGTTTCATTCAATTTAGAGGTGCTATTACGGCGTAGGCTCGCTTTGCTGATTTCTTGAATTTCAGCTTGCCACTCTTCAAATAGAGCTTCAGCTACATCTTCAACTTTATCGATGCGATCGCCCACTTCATCAGCGGCTGACTGCGCTGAATCATATTCATCTTTAGCTTTGTTATAAGCATCTTCAAGATCGCCACCATCAAAGGCAAGTAACGCCTGCATTTCTTCTAACGCAGAACTAAATTGCTCTTGGGCTTCTTCTTGGGACTCTTTTGCTTCCTGGACGCGATCAACCATGATGTCACGCTTGTGGTAGCCGACCTTTTCCATGGCGCCATAATAAGCGCTTTGACAACCGCTAAGTAGTAAGCTGCTACTCAGTAATGCCAAGGATATCCATTTCTTCATTGTTTACTCTCTTATCGTATTATCGAATTAGTCGGCGGTAAATGTGGCAGCATCAATAATGCTCCAAAGGTGAAGTATGGCACCAATAATGGCTGGGATGATTAATACCCAGAAGAAGTAACATACTGCTGTAAGACAGAAAAATAGAATTGCAGCTATAATACGACCTTGAACCAGTTGACCTAAACCTGGGAAAAAGAAACTGGCGATGGCGGCAATCACATTACCAGCAGAACCTTGTTGAGACATTAAATCGCTCCCTTGGAGTGTAACTATCGTGTTATAACATTGTACGAATTAAAACGCAGAATTGAAAATAAAATAATCAAGAGAATATTGTGACAAATAAGATAGATGTAGCCTATATCCAACGAGTTTTTATTAGCATTTGGCAATTTATACTTCACCTTAAGCAGCGCTTGGTAGAAGATCAAATCAATGTCAAAGCAGGTCACTTAGCCTATGTGACACTATTATCACTAGTGCCAATGGTGGCGGTGACCATGTCGATGTTGTCGGCGTTTCCAGTATTTAAAGGTATTCGCGGTAAAATTGAGAGCTTTATTTACGACAACTTTTTGCCTGCCGCTGGCGATACCGTACAGGTTTATATCAATGAATTTGTTGAAAATGCCTCAAAGGGCACCTTTGTCGGGGTGATTGCGTTAGTGGTGGTGGCCTTGTTGCTAATTTCTGCTATCGATAAAGCGCTGAATAATATTTGGCGTACCACTGAAAGCCGCTCTTATATGGTGTCTTTTTCTATGTATTGGATGGTACTGACATTAGGGCCAGTATTGATTGGTGCCAGCTTAGTGGCAACCTCTTATGTGGTGTCATTAACGGTATTTGATAATAGCGAAATATCAGGCTTAATGACTTGGCTGGTTGAGCGTTTGCCGATGTTGTTTTCTGTGTCCTCGATTTTACTGTTGTATATGGTGGTGCCCAATAAAAAAGTGCATTTTTTACATGCCTTATTAGGTGCTGTGGTAGCGGCGATGCTATTTGAAGCGGGTAAAAAAGGTTTTGCCTTTTATGTTACGCAGTTTCCCAGTTATGAAGCCATTTATGGCGCGCTAGCCACCATCCCGATTTTGTTTGTGTGGATTTATGTGTCGTGGATAATTGTTTTATTAGGAGCAGAAATAACGGCCGCGATGCCTGAGTACCTCGATACCGGGATTTTTTCTACTTCAGAAGATAATGAGAAGTAACACAAGCATTATAAATACACCGACTGGGCTTAGCACTTGAGCCTGACATGAGTGTTAACTTGCGATGCTTTATCGCTAGCAAAGATAACTTAACAAGGAACGAAAATGAAAAAATTGATACTTGCAGCATGCGTAATAGGGTTATCTGCTTGCGCCGCCACCGAAAATACCACAGAAGATACTGTAGTTTCTGCTGCTCCTAAGATGATCAACATGGCTAATATGACCGATGAGCAAGCCGCTGAAGAATTATATAAAACGTTGCTAAACGCCAGTTACTTAGCCACTAAACTCAGCCCTAATAGTGTGGCGGTGCAATTTGGGGAAACTCAGTTTGTGCTGCAGCCTAGCATGAGTGAGCAAGGGGTCGATCGTATTCTTACCAATCGATTGTTTGCGGTGCATCCGCAATTACATGGCAGTAAAGAGCTATTGTTGTTAATTGGCTCACTAAACCAAAAGCTTAATTTTGCTAAGTTCGTCATTCGCGACAATGGGGCGGTGATCCAAGTACAAGGCGCTGCGACATTTGTTGATTCCATTGAACTGGAAGAATTACGCCGCTTTATGTTGTGGACTGATGAAGGCCTTAATCAAGTGGGTAAATCATTACCCAAAGGATCTGAGCATTTAATTAAACCGATCCCAGTGATGAAACAAGATATCGCTGGCTAAGGTTATTGTTGGTGTAGGTAAATCCGCAAGTAATCGCACAATTCTTCACGTAAGTATTAGGAAGTAACATTGATTGGCTTAATCCAAAGGGTGACACGTGCCAGTGTCACCATCGACTCTGAGCTAGGGCAAGAAGTCACCGGTAGTATCAATAAAGGTTTATTAGTGCTGCTTGGGGTGGAACGTGACGATGACATTGAGAAAATGCAAAAGCTGGCCAAAAAAGTCATCGGCTATCGTGTGTTTAGTGATGAAAACGGCAAGATGAATTTAAATCTGCAACAAGCTGGTGGTGAGTTACTGGTAGTGTCACAGTTTACCTTAGCCGCTGATACTGGCCGAGGGCTGCGTCCAAGCTTCTCCAGCGCTGCGACTCCAGATCAAGCCAATGAGCTATATGAAGCTTTCGTGGCTTTTTGTCGTGAACAAGGGGTGACAACTGCTACAGGCTCTTTCGGCGCAAACATGAAGGTAGAGTTAGTTAATGATGGTCCTGTGACCTTTAATTTACAGGTTTAAAGGAGCACATTATGGCGGCTAAAGAGCAACTTATTGAACTGCAAAACACTTGGTATCAAACCATTCCTTTGAGTGAGTTTATGCAAGTGCAGCCGCTGAGTTTTCAGCAGCAAACACTCACAGTTACCGCGCCGCTCGAGCCCAATATTAACCTGCATCAAACCATGTTTGCTGGCAGTATTTATACCCTGGCTACCCTAACGGGCTGGGGGATGATGTGGTTACAGCAAAAGTTGCAAGGTTTTAGTGGTGATATCGTATTAGCAGATGCACACATCCGCTATAGCGCGCCCATTACTGAAGCCCCCACTGCTAGTGTTATTTGGCCAGATGTTTCATTAGCAAGCCTTGCTGATGGCGGTAAGGTAAAAGTGAAACTTGAGGTACAGCTGCATTGTAAAGATAAGCTTTGTGCCAGCTTTACTGGGCTGTATTTTAGCATTGCTAAGTTAACTTGATTTAAGCTTTGCTCAAGATACTGTGGTGTTAGATCAGAAGATGATTTAAGTATTAATATGTCACTATCTGTTGTAGTCGCGATTAAGTCTAACTAATTTAATTTATTGCAGTTAATGCTGAATTGTTAATGGGTTAACTAATCAATTCGGGTAGACAGTGCCGTGAAGCTGAATTAGCATTGAATACTTTATCTAAAAAAATAGCGACACTCATGTCGCTATTTTTTATGCCATTGATTTAGATTGCGCATATTGGAACCTGCCATTGCAAATCATAACCCCAATGATAACGGTTCTATCAGTTGGCCATTTGCTGCTGAAGTTTTCTAATTGCCGTTTTAATTTTACGGCTATTTTCAGGTCCCATACGCACCATAAATTTTTGCACATTTGGCAGTGCTTCTAGTTTAGGGTCGACAAACTGATAATTGACACTGATAGAACTTAATTCAATCGGGTCTTCAATAATCGGCGCTGATAAGATCATCTCAAAGGCTTGCTGCATGCGCTCGTCAAATGACATATCGCTATAACCTAGCTCTGCAAAAGCTTCGTCAAATATTGGCATGAGTTCTTTATAAGTGTTGATTAACTGCTCGTCATTCATATCTGACACCATGTTGGCGTACAGGTCATAACGATGGTAACTGTCAGGGTTTAAATAGGTTTTGTTAGTGATTTCACTGACGGTGAATTTATCTTTAGGGCCTTTCAGTGGGCTGGCTTTACGGATCACTTCACCTTGGGCCATATTATCGACAAATACCACAAACTGGCGGGCAATGTCTTTTTTAACAAGTAGTGGCTCGATTTTCATCCCATCAGCCATCTCAACCGTTTTCTGGGCGACAAAGTCATCACTTTCAATCAGTGTAGGTAAGGGCTCTACTACTTCAGGCTCTGGAGCTTCAATAATAGTGGGTTCAATAACTTCCACTATCACTTCTTCAATAGGCTCTTGCTCAATAGGTTGTTCAGGCACAGGCTCTGGTAGTTGCACAGGTATTGGCGCTTCGACTTCAGGTGCTTTATCGGCCGAGAAGTAGAAATAGCCTGCACCAGCCAGTAAAACCGCAATGGTGATACCAATCACACCCGCGTTACTACCACTGGCGCGACTTGAGTGCGGTGTGGCTCTATCATTTTGATTGACTTGCATGTCTATTCCTTAGCTTTAAACGTCGAAAGGGAACCAATATCATTGAATTTGTTACATTTTCATTTGGTGGCATATAAGGCTTAAACCTTATTTTCATTCTGCAATAATCTCAACACTTGTCTAGTAATAATAGCCAAGGTTAACAATAATTTATGCTTGTACGTATTGCTGGCGATCCCCTAACCAACGTTGAACAATGCTGTCTACATTTTGTGGCACTTGTTGCATAACATGGGCCGCTAATTTTTGTGTGTTTTCAATCAGATATTGATCCCTGACTAAATCAGCGATTTTCATTTCTGCCAAGCCGGTTTGGCGGGTACCGAGTACTTCACCTGGGCCTCTTATTTCTAAGTCTTTTTGGGCAATAACAAAGCCATCGTTACTGGCCCTTAGTACTCCTAAACGTTTGGTGGCAGTTTGTGATAACGGTGCTTTGTACAATAACACGCAGTGGCTGGCAATAGAGCCTCGGCCTACTCGGCCACGTAACTGATGCAATTGCGCCAAGCCTAACCGCTCAGGGTTTTCAATAATCATTAAACTGGCATTAGGCACATCGACTCCCACTTCAATAACCGTTGTTGCCACTAATAAATGTAGTTCACCCGCCTTAAATTGGGCCATTATTTGCTGTTTTTCTGCACTTTTCATACGTCCGTGCACTAAGCCAACCTTTAATTCGGGTAGTAATTGGCTTAATTCTGCAGCGGTATCTTCAGCGGCTTGGCACTCAAGAACTTCAGATTCTTCAATGAGAGTACAAACCCAATAAATCTGCCGATTATCATTTAGCGCGGCTTGTTTTACCCGCTCGATGATTTGTTCGCGGCGATTATCGCTAATGGCAACCGTGGTAACAGGGGTTCTTCCTGGCGGTAACTCATCAATGATAGAGGTTTCTAAATCAGCATAAGCCGTCATCGCTAACGTGCGCGGAATTGGCGTAGCTGTCATTATTAATTGATGCGGATGAAAGCCTTGGCTGACGCCTTTTTCGCGTAATCCTAAGCGTTGATGGACCCCAAAACGGTGTTGTTCATCAATAATGATTAACGCGAGCTTATTAAAACTGACCTGCTCTTGGAAAATAGCATGGGTGCCAATTACCATGTTGGCGCTGCCATCGGCGATATCAGCCAATGATTGTGTTCTGGCTTTGCCTTTTAACTTGCCTGCTAACCAGCCCACTTTTAGCCCTAATGGTTCAAACCAGGCGGCAAAGTTGACTGCGTGTTGCTCTGCTAATAATTCCGTCGGTGCCATCATCGCCACCTGATAACCATTTTCAATGGCTTGCAGGGCTGCTAAGGCGGCCACTAAGGTTTTACCCGAGCCCACATCCCCTTGCACTAAGCGCATCATAGGTGTGGGCTTTTCAATATCAATACCGATATCAGCTACGACTCGTTGCTGGGCCCCTGTTGGCTTAAAAGGTAAGGCTTTTAAAAATGGATTTAATAGCTGGCCGGTGGCGGGTAAAGTCACCGCTTTATCAAGGTTATTGCGCTGACGTAATTGCAGCATACTTAAGTTATGGGCCAGTAACTCTTCTTGGACTAAGCGCTGCTGAGCGGGGTGCATGCCTTGCTCTAAATCGGCTTGGGCGATGTTATTGGGTGGTCGATGGATTAAGGATAATGCCTGACCAATGCTCATATTGTTGGGTTGCAGGGCTGGTGGTAGTAACTCTGTTAAGCCACCTTGATTGAGCATAGTTAGTGCCTGCTCGGTGAGCTTAATCCAACTGGCTTGTTTTAATCCTTCAGTCGAAGGATAAATAGGGGTCAGTGAATCACTCAGGGCTGGGTTTTCGCCAGCTTTAATGATTTTGTATTCTGGGTGGATTATCTCAAAATGGCGGTTGCCGCGCTTGATTTCACCATAGGCCCGAATTATCGCGCCGTTTTGCATGCCATTTCGCTGGGCAACCGAGAAGTTAAAAAACCGCAATGTGAGGTAACCACTTTCGTCGGCAATATTGCAGGTCAGCATACGTCTGCGACCCGGCACAATTTGGGTTGAGATGATTTCAGCTTCAACTGTGGCGTACATCGCGGGATAAAGAGCATTGATGGGATAGATTTGGGTGCGGTCTTCATAGCGCAGCGGCAAATGAAACAGTACATCTTGCACTGTCTTAATGCCAAGCTTTGCCAGCTTTTCAGCGGCTTTTTTAGCGACGCCTTTTAAGTCGGTAATCGGTACCTGATCCAATGGTTGCAAATCTAGCATGCCTTTATCTATTGAGTTGACCACAGACTTCATCACTTAGATTTTGTTGATATTGTAAAGCTCGCTGATTAAAGTGAGTCATTCACTTTGGGGTTAACTTTGACAGTTATCCAAAGAGTTATACAGTCAACTTTATCGCCCTGATGCTTGTTAGCAATGATAGTACTGTAAATATATACAGATGTTATGGCTTATCTTAGCAGAGTTTTAATACAAGGCAATATTAATCCAGATATCAGGCTTAACTGCCTCTATAACCAGCCTTTTTGTTTAGCTATTCGCGCCGCATCTATGCGATTGGTGGCATTGAGCTTGGAGATCGCTTCAGAAAGGTAATTCCGCACAGTACCTTCGGCGATAAATAACTGGGCGGCGATATCACTGGTTGATAAGCCATCACTGGCTAATCGTAGCGCTTTTCTTTCTTTATCATTGAGTGGGTCAATATCACCAATGGCGCTGATCGCCAGCTCTGGATCGATAATTTTTTTACCTGCCATCACCTGTTTAATAGCGTTGACTAGACTTTCAGATGGCGCATCTTTTAGCAAAAATCCCTCGACGCCACAACTGAGTGCTCTTTTGATGTAACCTACGCGGCCAAAAGTGGTTAAGATGATGATTTTAGTTTTAGGTTGCATTGTTGCAGCCTCGGCTTGATATGCTGCGAGCCACTGAGCCAGCTCAACGCCGCTGTGACCGGGCATTTCAATATCACTGAGCAGCAAATCAAAATGCTGCTCTTTAAGCATTGCCATGGCTTGGTTACCATCTTCTGCTTCTGTGATATCGACTTCACCGAGTTCATCTTTGGCAAGGGTAAGTAGGGCAGATAATGCCCCGCGCACCATGGCTTGATCTTCTGCTAATAAAATCTTCATTAAGGCTGTTCCGTGTCGTTGTCAACTTTAGGTTCACTGACTTGCTCTGCTTCAAGGGGCAAACTGATGCTAAAACGGTAGCCATCGTTAATATGATAACTAAACTTGCCGCCCAATAAGTTCACTCGCTCTCTAATGCCTTTTAAGCCATTACCTTCTTTAATAACTTTGGTGTTAGCATTGTCACTTAGGCTAACAATAAGCTGCTTATCCAAGGTGTTAAAGCACCATACACATTGACTGGCTTGGCTATGTTTGAGCATATTATTAACTAATTCTGTCAACATTAGCCCTAGTTGAGATTCTTGCAAAGGTGTTAATGGTGGTAATTTACCCTCGAGATGTACTTCAATTTCTTTTTGTCTTAATAAACTGCATAGTTGATTGACCGTATCTTGTAAGCCTTTATGTTTGTAATTAGAAACCGTTTGGCGAATTTCAGTTAAGCTGTTTCTGGCGATATCAGCAAGTTCCTGTAAATGCTGTTTTGCAACAGCAAGCTTTCCTGCTTCAACCAGTTTTTCGGCGAGTTGTGCTTTCAGTGCAATGGAAGATAAATTGTGCCCCATGATGTCATGTAAATCGCGCGCAATACGTTCACGCTCCAGTGCCGTTGCTAAGTTAGCGATTTCATCATTTGATTGTCTTTGTTGGCGCCTGATGCGTTCATTGTTATGCTCAACCACGCCAAATAGCCCCACCACAAAGGTGATTAACATACCGTATAGCGGAAAATAGTAAGCTTCATAGCCCACGATGTAATTAAGTAGCCACAGCCAAGTACTGATAAGAATAAAGCTAATAATGGCGGTGCGCAGTGAATAGAAAAAACCAATAAAAAAACCGGCAAAACTGAAAAATGAAATGGAGCCGCTGGTAAATATGGTGGCAATGCTCGCAGTGATGAGCATTAAAGCAATAGGATATTTCCCTTGAGCGGCTGAGCTTTTGTAAGCCCAAAAGTACCCATATAAGAAGGGAAATATGAGTAACAAGCTGACACCGACCCGAGCCCAATCATCCCGCATAAACCAAAGTGGAATAAAGTAAAAAATCAGATTGAGCAGATATACCCAAGCTGTTTTTTGTCGATAGGCTTTTTCTGGGTGAACGCGAGTGTTGCTACTATTGACCGAGTGTTTTGTATTGATATTAGACATGAAGCCTCCTTGCGAAGTTAGCATACTGCAACCGAGTCATAATGTGTATGTCTGCAGTAGCTAGCTTCAGCAGCATCGGATTAACGCGCTTGTTGTTTAAGTAAAAAATTTGCCCAAGCGTAATTAGGATCAATTTCTACAGCGTGTTGCCAATCATTAATTGCTTCTTTTTGACGACCTAATTCTTGCTTAGCGATTCCGCGCCAGGTGTACGCTTCAGTATGCCCCCAGCAGATATCAACACATGGCTGTTCATAAAAACGAATCGCATCAGTGGCATATTGCTCAGCCTTATCCATACCGCCGCCATATTGAGCGGGAGTATAAAAGGCGCTCATTGCTCTGACTAACGCAATACGGGGATTTTCAGGGCTGAGTTGTTCTGCTTGAGCCAGTAAAGCACTTACCTTCATTCCCAGAGATTGTCCTTTGCTTGAGTCATTGGCGATTTGCATACCGTAAACAGACGCCAGTAGCGCCATTGACTCAGCATCGTCTTCACGGCTCAATACAGTTTCAAGTGTCGACTGTGCATCATTGAGGGCTTTTTTAGCCACTCCGCGCAGACCGCTAATATTGGCTGTAATGGCGATGCGATATTGTGCATAGGCGTGTTCATAATCCACAGATTGTTCGCTGAGAACCTTTAGCTGTTGTAGATCCATTGTGTTGGCTGCCATATCGATAGCGCCGATATCGGCATTGCTAGCACTACTGACTAACGTCAGTGTTACCGCCATGACGGTTGATTTTGAGATAAGAGATTTTAAGATTAGTGATGTCATGATTAACTCCGTTTATTGCATTTAAGGTGTGTTGCTACGGAGTTAGTATCTAACAAAGGGCTTGCACAGGGCAGACACAAACGTCACCAGTTTGAGGTGACAAATGTCATTGATAAAAAAGCCGCCGGCTTGTTAAAGCTTAGGCGGCCAATATATTGAAGCGAATTACTGTGGTGCTAAATCTCGTCTTCCCAGCACACTTTAGCGCCGCGAATACCGTCAACTTTGGCACTGAACTGCTTTTCTAACACATGACGCTTAATTTTAAGTGTAGGGGTTAGGGCATCATTTTCAATGGTCCAAGGCTCTGTCACTACGACAATGGCATCCACAACTTCATGGGACTCAAGGTGCGGGTTAACTCCATCTAGGGTCGCTTTCAGTGACGCGCGCACTTCTTCGCGGGCTTGCAAGGCTGAGCCTTCAGATAATTGCACTAAGGTGATCGGGTGCGGTAAGCCTGAGCCAATGACACAAAGTAGCTCAATGTGCGGATCTTGGGCTATTTTACGCTCAATAGGCACCGGCGCCACATACTTACCTTTAGAGGTTTTAAAGTTATCTTTAACGCGGCCAGTGATAGAAATGTAGCCATCTTCATCGATTTCACATAAGTCACCCGTATGGAAAAATCCATCAGCATCAAAGCATGCTGCTGTGGCTTCTTCTTGCTTGTAATAACCTGTCATCAAACCTGGGCTCTTAACCATTAACTCACCTTCATCGGTGCGGCGAACTTGGCAGCCTTCAACAGGGCGACCCACGCTACCAATTTTTGAGGCATTAAATGGGAAGTTAATAATTGAGTAAGCACAGTTTTCGGTCATGCCCCAGGCTTCTGAAATATTCATGCCGATTTTGTTGTACCACTCTAATTGAGATGGTGGGATAGGGGCTGATCCTGAACCTAATAAACGGCAATGCTCTAAGCCTAAACCTTTTTGGATTTTACGTTTAACTAAGCCGCTAACCAGTGGGATTTTAAGCAATAAATCCAGCTTGCTTTGGCCAATTTTATTGACAATATTGAGCTGAAACAGGGTCCATAAACGCGGCACCGAGAAAAAGACCGTCGGGCGGCATCGCTGCACATCAGCCACAAAAGAATCTAAACTTTCTACAAACGCCACCGACGAGCCGGAGTAAAAAGACGATCCTTGAATCGCTACCCGCTCAGTAATGTGCGCTAAAGGCAAGTAGGATAATAATCTGTCTGTGGTATTGGTTTTTAAATCGCGCACAACCGCTTCACAAGTCCAGCCGTAACTGCCGAAGGTTTGCATTGCGCCTTTTGGTTTACCAGTAGAGCCCGAGGTGTAAATGAGCGTCATCATTTGATCGCTACTAGGCGTAGGCGCATCCACTAATGGTTGCCCTAACTCAAGCAGTTTTTCCCAATGATATTGCGCTGGCATGGTGTCATAAGGTAAAGCTAAACGGAGGATTTCACCGCCGACACCGGCTTCTTGGTCGGCCCAAAAATCAAGTTTTCCGGTGAAGATAGCTTTAGCGCCACTGTGTTCTAATACATAGCGGATCATTTCAGCGTTAGCAGTGGGATAGATTGGCACACTGATGTAGCCGCCGTGCATAAGGGCAAGATCGGTAATAAACCACTCGGCACAGTTTTTAGAAAGCAGAGCAACTTTGTCACCCGGTACTAGACCTAAGTGGCGTAATGCGCCTGCAATTTGTTGTACCTTTTGCTGAACTTCTCCCCATGTGAAGTCAACAAACTGGCCGTTAATTGGTTGTCGTAAATATACGGCATCCCCTTGGGTTTCAGCCCAATGAGATAACATTTCTACTGGCGTTTTTATTAGATTTTCCATCGACAATTCCATGTTCTTTTTGTTTTTAATGTAGGATGCATTTATTTGTAGTTTGCTAATGCAATCATCTCAGTATGGCTATTTATCAGCCTATTCGCAAACGCGAGAACAACTTAACGAGATAATTTCTACTTATAAACTAGCATGTTTCACTGAAAGTTAAATACCTCTTGAGTAATAGCTCTAATAAAAAAGGGTACCAATGGCACCCTTCAGGATAAAACTCGGTTTGTGAGCTAGATCTCCATTATTCCATCCATTTCCACTAATGAGCCTTTTGGCAGCTGTTTTACCCCGATTGCAGCACGTGCTGGATAAGGTTGAGTAAAGTAGCGCGCCATGATTTCATTAACGGTAGCGAAGTGAGATAAGTCGGTTAAAAAGATATTCAGTTTAACGATATCAGCCATAGTGCCGCCAGCGGCATCACATACTGCGGTTAAGTTTTCGAAAACCTGTACAACCTGCTCAGAGAAATCATCGCTAACCATTTCCATGGTGCTTGGTACGAGTGGGATTTGGCCTGAAAGGTAAACAGTGCTACCTACTTTTACAGCTTGAGAATAGGTGCCAATTGCTGTTGGAGCTTTATCGGTTGCGATGATGATTTTTTCTGCCATGACGCCCTCTGCGATCAAGTAAATGAATGATGTCATCCCTAAGCTGTTATCTAACTTAGGGATTTAGGGGATCAATATTACTAACGTTTGTGGCAGGTGCGCAAGACTTCTGCAGTGCAGAAGTCGTGATTGATTTATTAGCGGTTACGTGAGGTGCGCAGGACTTCAGGTAATACCCTAATGCGGCGCATAACATTGGCCAAATGAACACGGTCGTCGACTGAGATCCGCAGGTTAATGAGATAGACTCTGCCATCACGCTCTTCAGTGCTCAAGTTATGAATATTTGAGCCGGCGGCAGCAATAATACTGGTGATTTGTGCCAGTGCGCCTTGATGATTGACAATTTCAACTCGCAGATTGGCTTGATAGCTTTCACCTTCAACGTTATCCCAATGTACTGGGATATATTTGTCTGGCTCGCTTTGATAACCACGGATATTTGAGCAATTTTCCATGTGTACCACAAGGCCTTTGCCTGGGCTTACATGGGCGATGACAGCATCACCTGGAATTGGACGACAGCAATTTGCGAAGGTCACCAACATGCCTTCAGCGCCGCGAATTGGCATCAAGTGCTCTTCGGTTTCGCTATCTTCATTCTTAGTGGTGAGCTTGTGACCCATTAAGCGCTGGGCAACCACAATGCTCATGGCATTACCTAGGCCGATATCAGCCAATAACGATTCAAGATTGTCATGCTTAGTTTCAGCAATAACTTTTTTAAGCTGCTCTAAGGTGATGTCATCAAGCTTGTTTTCACCTAATGCGTGGTTCAGTAGCCGTTTGCCGAGCGCCACAGCATCGTCACTGGTTAAACTTTTCAAGACTTGACGAATTTTACCGCGGGCTTTACCTGTTACGACAAAGTTAAGCCATGCAGCATTAGGTCTTGCGCCTTTAGCTGTAATAATTTCAACGGTTTGGCCTGATATTAACGGCTGACTTAATGGATAAGCTTGACGGTTAACACGGGCGCCGACACAGGTGTTACCCACATCGGTATGGACTTCGTAAGCAAAGTCGACCGCTGTTGCATTCACCGGCAGCTCTAAAATGCGGCCTTCTGGGGTGAATACGTATATTTCTTCAGGGAATAGCTCAGTTTTAACATTTTCCACAAACTCAAATGAGCTACTGGCGCTTTGTTGTAGCTCCAGCAAGCTTTGCATCCACTTATGGGCGCGAACTTGGGTGGTACTTTGTTGTGAACTACTGGTGCCGCTCTTATACATCCAATGAGCAGCAACCCCTTTGTCCGCCATCAGGTCCATTTCTTCAGTACGTATTTGTACTTCAATAGGAACCGCATGGGGGCCAAATAATGAGGTGTGCAATGATTGATAACCATTGGCTTTAGGAATGGCAATATAATCTTTAAAGCGACCGGGATGAGGCTTATAAAGACCATGCATGGCACCTAATACACGGTAACAGGTGTCAATGGAATCGACCATGACTCTGAAGGCATAAATGTCCATGACTTCTTGAAACTGCAGTTCTTTTTTACTCATTTTAAGGTAAATTGAGTAAAGGTTTTTCTCACGACCTTTGACCTTGCAGTTAATTCCAGCATCTTCAAGGCGAGAGGTTATGGCAGTTTCAATACTGTTAATCAGTTCTTTTCTATTACCACGGGCTGCTTTTACGACTTCTTTTAAAACGCGATATCGCATCGGATAATAGGCTTGAAAACCTAAATCTTCTAATTCGCTTTTGATATTGTGAATACCAAGACGATTAGCAATCGGTGCGTAAATCTCTAAGGTTTCACGGGCAATACGACGACGCTTGTCAGGACGTAATGCACCCAAAGTTCGCATGTTATGCGTTCTGTCAGCAAGTTTGATCAAAATAACGCGAATATCTTGCGTCATTGCCATCATCATCTTGCGGAAGTTTTCAGCTTGGGCTTCTTTTTTATCGCGGAACTTGATTTTTTCAAGTTTAGACACGCCTTCGACCAGTTCAGCCACGGTTACGCCAAATAGCTCAGTGAGTTCTTCTTTGGTAACTGGGGTATCTTCGATGGTGTCGTGAAGCAGTGCAGCCATTAACGTCTCGTGATCAAGACGCATATCTGCAACGATGCGGGCTACCGCAACGGGGTGGGTAATATAGGGCTCGCCACTTGTGCGCATTTGCCCTTCATGGGCATCACGCGCAACAATGTACGCCTGCTTGAGTAACTCTACTTGCGCTGGTTCTAAATAACCAGAGGCAGACTCCTTTAGACCTTCAAACAGATACAAGTGGCGCTACTCCTTAAAGTGAACGGCCTTCAGCAATTGCTGCAACAGCGGCAATTTCAGCTGCTTCGCGTTCACGTACAGTTTGACGCTCATCAGCGTCTAATGTGTTAGAGGTGACTAAACCTAATTCGATTTCGCGCAGGGCGATAACCGTTGGTTTATCATTCATCTCTTCAACCATTGGGTCTTTACCTTGCACAGCGATTTGGCGTGCACGACGCGCTGCAACCAGGATCATGTCAAAACGGTTGCCGATTTGTTGTACGGCGTCTTCTACAGTTACGCGAGCCATGTGGTGAAACTCCAGTGTTATCTATGGGAAAAAGTGACGCAAATTGTACTTAATGACAATTAGTCTGCCAACAGATCGTTAATCATACCATTATGAGTATGGATCTGACTAGCACAGGTTGATCTTTGGCTGCGAATGATCGCGCGCAGATCGTCTAGTGCGGTATCAAAGTCATCGTTTACAATAATATAATCAGCGTCTTTATAGTGTGACATCTCAGATACAGCCTCAGCCATACGTCCGTCAATCACGTCTTGGCTGTCTTGTCCTCGGCCAGTTAGGCGGCGTTCAAGCTCAGCTTTTGAAGGGGGTAATATAAATACCCCAACGGCCTCAGGCATTAGCTTTTTAACTTGCTCTGCGCCTTGCCAATCAATATCTAAAAAGACATCAATACCGTTGGCTAATGTTTGCTCAATGACCTTGCGGGATGTGCCGTAATAGTTACCAAACACTTCAGCCCATTCAAAAAAAGCTTCATCAGCGATGAGCGCTTTAAATTGTTCAACGCTGGCAAAGTGATAATGTTGACCATTAACTTCACCAGGACGTGGTTGACGGGTAGTGTGTGATACAGACACTTGCATGTCGCTTGGCTTATCTTTTAATAAAGCAGAGATAAGCGAAGATTTACCGGCGCCACTTGGGGCAGACACAATAAATAGATTTCCTCTCGCGCTCATAGTGCAAATTCCAACCAGATTATTTTACAGGGCGAGTATTATACTCAAAGCATGGCAATTTGCGAGATTTGTGATGGAAAAAACTGCATAAATCTGTGGTTATTAGCGGCGATTTTTTTTCTAACCTTAGTAATACATTGATTAGTTTAATGCATAGGCTTAAAGACCTAAGGCTATTTCATTTTGTCATATTCGTTAATAAAAAATGAACTGGCAATGTTAATGGCGCTAAATGGTTTGTGATTGATGTTTTTACAATTAATTTTGCGGCAAATGCAGTGGTTTCGCTGACTTTAGTGATGAAATTGTTTAGTCTGCTTATATAGTTTCTGTTTATTTATTATTGGGATTTCTTGTGTCATTTTCATCCTTATTTTGTCGCCAAGGCCGAGATAACGGTCAAAGAGTGTTGGCTGTGCAATTATCTTGTTTGATTTTTGTATTAATCATCGCGCTGTTATTTGCTCATTCTGTTACCACTATTATTGCAGGGGTAGTGGCGCTGCCCATTAGTGCTTTAAGCAGCTTACGCCGTTTACGAGACGCAGCTAAGCCAAGCTCTTTGGTGGCAATCCCAACCTTGTTATTGTTATTTTTTAGCCTTTCTATTGCATTTAGTTTTCCTGTTGCTGTGTCAGTGACCATTTTTATTTTAGCGGCCATAGTGAGCGCTGGTTTTGCGTGGTTTTCAGCACCCAAGAGCAATAGCCGTAATCAAAACCGCAGAAATAATTTTTATGTTATGGGCTATCAAGGCCCACATGCTAAACCTGTTGCAGGCGCTCAGAGAGTAAGGCAGCGTCAAGAACCGACCATTGGACATGGCAATAACACCAGTCTTAGGGCTGAAAGCCCTGACGCTGCCAACGTTGATAGCGCAAACTCTGATATTGAAAGCTTTGATAACAACAGTTTTGATGACGAACTGGGCCATGAGCCTGGTTATCAGCACGAAACCGTTTATAAAGAGTCTGAGCTTAATCCGTTTAACCATTCTGCAAATAATGCAGCTGGATACAATAGCGAAACAGACGAGGCTAGGTATCAAGCTGATGAAAAGCCCAGCTACCGAGTTGACCGAGGCGCATTAGAGTCAGGTTCGATGACAGAATTACTTAAATCTTGGTTAGTGTGGGCGCAAGATAATAAAAAAATACTTATAATGGCGGCAAAAGCTATAGGGGTTATGTGTGCAATTGGCCTAGTTATCTATCTAATTAGCTTATTATTTACTGGCACAGAAAAAACCGAAATTGTACCTGTTGAAACCGCAGCCATTGAGCAACCATTAGCAAGCAATGAAACTGCGCGAGTAAAACTGCCTGATGGTTTTTGGCTTATCTTACAAGAAGATATTTTAGTGTTACGCTGGTTAGGTGATGAAGGTGATGCCCAGTCTATTTGGCGTTTAGATACAGCCCAAGGCGATAAACGCTGCGCCGAATTAGTCTTTAATGATGGCAGTAAATTTAGGCCCATTAGCGTTGATTTAATGGCAGATAGCGGCACCGAAGCGCGCTTTTCACCGCTGGATAATACCAAGCTCATCAACAATGTTGCCATGCGTGGTAGCTTCAAACTGTGTGGTTATAACTTTAGCCTGAAAGGCAGCCAAGCCACATTATCCTCTGAGCCTGCATTTGGCCAATTTATGAAAAGCTTATAAGAGCTTAAATCGCAGCACAACAGGTGACTAGTGTTGCCGGCTGCGATGGCTTAAACTGTTTGGCTTGCAAAGAAAAGATATGGAGTGTTGGGTGGTTGAGTTTATTAGGCAAACAATTTTGCCTTTATATGGAATTGCAGCATCAGATGTAACAAGTGCCACTATTGCGCCTTTGGGCAATGGTCATATTAACCAAACCTATTTGGTTAAGTGGCCAGCAGGGCAAATGGTGCTACAGCAAATTAATACCACAGTGTTCACCAAACCTGACGTGTTAATCGACAATGCTGCTAAAGTGAGTCATCACCTCATCCAAAAATCTACCTTGGGTGAATACCAGCTCGATGTTATTTCGCCTGTGGTTCTTAAAGATGGAAGTTTGTCGGTAAACCTTGGTGATAAAGGTTATTGGCGAGCCATTAGCTATTTAGCCAATAGCCATACAATTGAAGTGGTGACTAATCAAGATGAAGCCAAAATGGCCGCCAGCGCTTTTGGTCATTTTGCACATGCATTGAGTGATTTAGATGCTAATAGCTTACAAGATGTTATTCCTAACTTCTTAAACCTTCCTCTTCGTATCCAACAGCTTAAACAAGCGGTTGCTGATGATAAATCTCAGCGCTTAGCAGATTGTCAGCAATGGGTTGATTTAGTGTTATCGCAACAAGCCTTATTTGCTGAGCTCGCCCAAGTGGAGCAACAACTGCCACTTCGTATTTGCCATAACGACACAAAAATCAACAATATGCTGTTTGATAAGCGTGATATGTCTAGCATGGCAGTCATCGATATCGACACCTGCATGAAAGGCTACTTAATGTATGACTTTGGTGACATGGTACGGGCGTTTTGCTCACCTGAGGAAGAAGACTCTACAGCGCTCGATAAAGTCATTGCTCGCCCTGAGATTATTAAAGCAGCCACTCAAGCCTATACCGAGCAGTTATCTGCAATATTAACACCGCTGGAAAAACGCAGCCTGTGGTTAGGCATTAAAGTGATGGCGTTGATGCTAGGTTCGCGGTTTTTAACCGATCATTTAAATGGTGATGTGTACTTTGGTATTCATCGTGAGGGCCATAACCTCGATCGCGCGGCAAACCAGTTAACCATATATAACAGCTTGGTTGCCCAAGAAGCGCAATTAGTGACGCTATTTGAATAATAACTAGGCTGTTTCAAATCATTTTCATAAACCAAAACGTCGATAAGGCTGAACCATGAAGTACCAATGGATATTGTTTGACGCCGATGAAACCCTGTTTGATTTTGATATATTTAGCGGCCTAAAGCTGATGTTTTCACACTTTGATATTGATTTTAACGCCAGTGATTTTGAATTTTATCAATCGGTAAACAAGCAGCTTTGGCTGGATTATCAACAAGGATTAATTGATGCCGCGCAGCTGCAACACACCCGCTTTTTACATTGGGCTGAAAAGCTCAATGTCACTACCAAGCAACTTAACAGTGATTTTTTAGCGGCCATGGCCGATATCTGTCAGCCATTACCGGGGGCGAAACAGCTGGTTGATAGCCTAAAAGGCAAAGCCAATTTAGGCATAATCACCAACGGCTTAACTGAGCTGCAAAATGTGCGCCTTGAACGCACCGGCTTTAAGTCGTCATTTGAGCATGTGGTGATTTCTGAAGAGTTTGGTAAAGCCAAACCCGATGTCAGTATTTTTGAGCATACCTTTAAGCTGATGGGTAACCCTGAAAAGCACAATATTTTGATGGTGGGCGATAACCTGCATTCAGATATTTTAGGCGGCGTTAATGCTGGGATTGATACCTGTTGGCTCAATCATCACGGTAAACAAACCGTCGATGGCATTACGCCAACGTTTGAAGTCAAAGACCTACAGCAACTGCATGATGTATTGCATTCAGTGAAGTAGAGTATTCTTCTGTTGAGCACAAATAAAGCCACTCGATTGAGTGGCTTCTTTTTGGGTAAATCTTTAGCTCAAAGTATCAGCTCGAAGCATTATCCCTGAACATTAGCCCTGAACATTAGCCTAGCAGGTTAACTCAAGCACTCGTTTCAGCCGCTTTAGGAAACGCCTCATGATAGGCAATCATAAAGTCTTCTCGAATGTGCTGCTCTAAATGGGTCGCACGTTCAGTGGGGCAAAAAATCATAATATGCACCATTTGCTCACCCGCAGGGCCACTATGGATATGAATGTGTGGCTCAGGCCCAGGTAAGTCAACGCCAGCATGTCTTTCGATAATATTGTTATAGCGGGTTGCCACTTCAAAAAAGTCCTCGCAATGCGCTTCAATCTTGCTGGTTAACGCTGGAAACAACGGGTACAGATTTACAAACTCAACCACAGTAATCGTAAAGCTATGGTAAACATAACGCTTCATGAAATTGAGGTTTTTCACCGCATAACTAAAGAACATGCTGTTAGGGAAAGTGACTGTTTTACCCGTGTAGTGATACTGGCCATGGTGCAAATCGATTTCTTGGATCACCGTTGCCATTAAGTTGTGCTCAATCACCTCGCCGCACAGCTTACCTACTTCAATCCAATCACCAATCACAAAGGAGCGCGAACTCGCCCGCTGAATCGAGCCGGTAAAACACAAGATGATTTCTTTTGATGCCACCACAAAGGCAATGGCAATCGCAGTAACCGACAGGGCAAACTTATTGATTTCGGTTTGCCACAGTAAAAATAAAATCATCACGATTAAGATGAAAGTGCCGTTTTTAGTCCGCGACATCCACTTACGCTGCCCTTCGCTCACAAAAGCGATATCACCACGAATTTTAGACACCACAAAGCGTTTAAGCATCGACAGCAATAGGATGATTAATACGGTAACAAACAACTTATAGGTTGCTAAAAAATCAATGACGATAGTGAGTTGTTCCACAAAACCTTCTTAAAATTAGCAGCGTGACGATGAAAAAAATTAAAAGCGACTTTAGCATAGTAGCTGCCAAAGTTAGTGTTAAGTTTTGTAATTATTGAGGGATATTTCGTCTTCTGAAAACAAAATAAAGCCTTCTGTGCGAGGCTTGATTATGCTTGATTTAACCCACAGCGAGTTTAGCGGTTTGATGCCATAAATAGGCTGGCATAGGGTGTTTCAGTTTCCATGTGATATTCATCGGTTGACTACCTTCATATTTCACAAAATCGATAGGGCCAAAGTTAACAAACCCCATGGTTCTGCCGTGTTGATCCTTAGCTTGTTCTCTGACAAATAAAATGAATGTTTTACCGTTTTTACTTTGGTTTATATAACTCAAACCTCGGCCTGAACATGGTTTGGAACTATTTTGGGTTTGCCAATGAAACAGGGTCGGGCTAATCGCATAATCATGATACATGGTGGTTGCTGAGAATTGTTTTTCACATTTATTTAAAGTAACAAATAGCAGCGCAACATTGGAATTTGGTATATCTAAAATACCTTCACGGCTTGATGATTTTTTATCGAAAGTACTGTCACCAAAAGCCACTAGAATATGCTCTTTTGGGTAACGAACATGCATTTTTAATGGTGACGTATCTACCACTGAATTATTAACCACTGGCATTGAGAATTCATTTACTTCAAGTCTTTCTATAAGTAGAGACATGACTTGGCTTAACTCATCTTGTAAGCTTTGATTTTGTAAGGCCAACAGGCTGTCTTTCAGAGTGTTAAATCCAGCGCTTTTACCTGTTTTATCCCAAAAATCATAATGGCACATTAGTGCTAAAAGTCGCTCGTTGGTTGAATGATTATGGAAGTTACTTTCACAGAGCGCTTTTACAAAGCGTAAATAGGAAATAGATGAACAGCTCAATAAGCGATTCTTAATCGCACGATAATAGGCTTCATAAATTGTTTTGCTATCTGGCGATACTTCTTCTCCTTTACTCAATGCCAGCAATACAGTCCATCCTCCTAATTTGTCATGTTTAACTTTGTAAATGTCTTCTAGGCTTATATTTGGGTGGATATGCAAGAAGTTAATCAAGGTTAAAGGCAGGTTGGTCACATGCGGGTAATTGATGATTAAGCTAATAAGCTTATTTTTATTGAGGGTAGCTTGGATAATATTTTTAAGGATCATGGATTGAGTTTTTTCTTGTAACTCAATGCGGCAGCCTAAAGGTAAATGCGGAAAACCCTGCTTTATTTCTTTAGCGATCGGCTGATTAGTTTTACCCACTAATGCTCTAAATTTATGGGAAAAATCATACTCAGGTCGTGAGTTACCTACAAAGTCTAAAATGGTGCAGCATTCTTTATCATTAGTTAATCGTAAGCCGCGACCCAGTTGCTGCAAAAATATAGTTAAACTTTCAGTAGGGCGTAAAAAAAGCAAGGTGTCTAACTCGGGAATATCGACCCCCTCATTAAAGATATCAACCACAAACAAGACATTTATTTGCTTTAATTTTAACTGCTGTTGCAACACTTCACGGTCGTTACTGTTATCGCTAGTTAATACGCCACAAGCAATATTATGTAAGGTAAACTTTTGCGCCATGAACTTTGCGTGAGCTTTACTAACGCAAAATGCCAACGCCCGCATTTGGGTTATATCTGTCATTATCTCGTCAAGACTTTGCAATATCCGCTGTAGGCGTTGATCGTTATAAGTATAGAGGTGGGTCAATTCGGCAATATCATAACGACCTTTTGACCAAGATATTCGTGTTAAGTCGGTGTCATCATCAATAGCAAAATATTGAAATGGCGATAAGTGCCGTTGATTAATGGCCTCTGGTAAGCGAATCTCAGCAGCAATGACATTACAAAAGTCAGTTAAAATATCTGCCCCGTCATTGCGCTCCGGTGTTGCAGTTAAGCCTAATAGAATTTGGGGGGCAAAATGCTGTAATACCGCTCTATAACTACTTGCTGCAATATGATGTACTTCGTCAATGACGATGTAATCAAAGTAATCTTCACTCAACGCTATGCTATCAATTTGATTATTTAGGCTTTGAATAGAGGCAAATAGTTGCTGAAATTGTGTTGGTTTGTGATTACCGACCCATAACTCACCAAAGGCACTATTTTTTAACACGCCACGATATGCCGCTTGGGCTTGTTTTAGTATTTCTTCGCGATGGGCAATAAATAAGAATTTGGCTTCGGGATTATTTTGATAAAAGCGTGCGAAATCAAAAGCTGAAATAATGGTTTTCCCAGTTCCGGTGGCCGCAACAACCAAGTTTCTGTATCTGCCATGTAGCGCTCGTTCAACTTTTAACTTATCCAGAATGGTTTGCTGGTGAGAGTGAGGCTGAATATCAAAATAGAAACTCGGCGCTGTGGTACTGAATTGTCCCTTTGCTGCTTGCAGTGCTACATGCAATTTTTCACGGCTTTCAATGTTACCGTCAAAGTACTCAAAATCAGGTGACTCCCAATAGGTTTCAAAAGTACTTAACGACTTTTCAATGATATGGGGGATTTCTTGAGAAGTGATTTTTAGGTTCCACTCTAAGCCGCTTGTTAACGCTGAATGTGACAGGTTAGAAGAACCAATATAACCGGTGTGAAAGCCCGTGTTACGCATGAATAAATAGGATTTTGCATGCAAACGTTCACGATTGGTGTTGTAGCTAAGTTTAACTTCAGTGTTGGGTAGTGATGCTAGAAACTCAACCGCCTTTGCATCAGTGGCGCCCATATATGAAGTGGTAATAATTTTTAATTGCTTACCGCTGCGAGTAAAAGATTCTAGTTCTTTTTTAAATATTCGAATACCTGCCCACTTTATAAATGAAACTAACCAATAGATTTTGTCAGATGACAGGATCTCTCTTTTAATTTCAGTTTCTAGTGAAGCGCCCACATTACTGCCACAAAATAACTCACTCTGCGTGAGACCTGTGATTGGCATTATGGCTTCTACGTGCTTAGGTAAATCAGCTGCAATGGGATTAGATTTATCAAATAGCGCAGTAAGAATCTTTCCTTGGCTATCGATTAAGTTTTCGTTAATTAATTCTTTATCGTGAATATGAGTACTGAGCCACTGAACGATAGCATTAGCTAAATTGATCTGCTGATGAACTCTAGTATCGCTATTGGGAACAGAATCCATGGCGATTTCAATAATGCGGGTTAAAAATCGAGATAAGAATGTGGCCGCTTCAGCGGCTTCCAATGTGCGTTCACCAACATAAAAAGAATCACGATCTAAGTTGTGCTCAACCAACTGGGTAATGAGTTGCTCGTATATACCTGCTTGATTCATTGAAGCTCGTTGTTATCTACTATTTGTCAGCCAGGATAACTTAAATGCCTGTAAAGATGAATGGTGTGAATAATATTAAGGTAATCTTTTAAAAACAGCGGTTTGAATGGATTTTAAGGCAGGGGAAGGCGATAAGGTATACAAACTTACCGCCTATAGCGTGTAAAAGTGATTTTAACGGTTATAGCGTGTGAAATTTGATTGTCTAGACAATGGATAAACACTTATCGGCACAAACACAAAACCCAGCAGATGCTGGGTTTTATTGCGTGCTATAAAAGTAAATCTAATTACTGAGGGTGTAACAGATTCTG
>NZ_JBFRKG010000026.1:0-79682 GCF_041469325.1 Shewanella sp. 10N.286.51.B8 | reverse complement strand
GAATCTGTTACACCCTCATTCATAATCCAACAATCCAACAATCCAACAATCCAACAATCCAACAATCTAACAGTCCAATTATCTTAATTCCAATGAAAATTTCTCAATATTTTTCGTGTTTTTTATCAATGTTAATAATATAAACATTGATGATGCTGTGCATTAATTAACCTTTATTGGTTTTGCTTTTATGAATGGATAATTATAAACGATCAGCTTTTCTATCAATGTAAAAGTTATAAGTTGTATAAGTTTTGCACAAAAAATTGTTTGTTTTATAAATATACATTAATTGATGCCTACTTTAATTTTTTGTTTCAGTATATGGTTAGATCTTGTTTGTTTTATGAGTATTAAGGTTTTATTTTTGTTTTATTAAATATATCGGTTTAAGTAAAAGGTTTGACTGGTTAATAATTACCTCGGGATGCGATAATTATTAAATAAATGTTAACTCAAGTGGTAAGGGTGTTTTTGTGATATTAATCGTAAGTTTTTCTTGCTATGAGAGTGTGGCTTACTTAATATCGTGGTGTTGATACAAAAGGCTTTTTTATAAAAAATAGTCGAAGTAAATGTTGCTAATTTTTAAGTGTAAATACATTTAGTAATCATTTTTCATTTTAATAATGGTTGTTTTGTGTAGGGTTGCGGTTTTATTGAGCAGCCTCAATTGCTCATGTTGATAAATTGTGATCTAATTGGCTGAATATTTCTAGCTTCGTTCATTTCAAAGACTTTTGAATGTTAATTCGTTGTTATATGTTATATGTTTTATGTATAACCGCGTTGTATATTCTTCCTGCCGATAAATCAACCTCACATAAATAATTATTAAGCCCGAATTCAACCTATTGCGAAGGGGTTGAAATTTACTAATGGAAATAAATGCGATGTTTAGAAGAACAACCGTTGCAATCGCCTTAGCCTCTTTATTCTGTGTGAATGCTGCAAGTGCAGTCACACTACAAGAAGGAGACAATGGAGATTATATTCGCCTATTTGGTGAAGTGGGTGTTGGGGGTCATTTTGGTACCAATTCAGATTATAACCATGATGAGTTTTACGATACTAAAGGCTATGTCGATGATAGTTTTGCCACGTTAGGTGTAGCAGGACAGAATAAAAACTTTATCTACCGATTAGAACTGGATTACCAACGTAGAAATTGGCTTGGTGGTGATGGCGAGTTTGAACTTGCCATCGACAAAATGTTTGTCGGTTATATATTTGACGATAATCACTGGATTGAGCTGGGTTTAACAGATACTGCGTTTGATGAGTATGATCATTTTGGTGATTTTACCTTCAATAAATCGGTAGAAACCGGTGAAGCAGGCGATCAAGAAAATACCGTTAAATATGAAGCTAAGTTTGAAAACTTGGTGTACGGCGTTTCTTATTCCTATGAAGGCAAGCACAAGAATGGTGCTTTACAAGGTGATATTGTCAACGGTTATGTTGGCTGGATGTCAGACTTTGTTTCCGTTGTCGTGGGTGTCGAAGGTCGTGGTGGCTCAGAAGGGATCTCTAAGTATGGTGAGCAAATGCTTGTCGGCTTAGGTATTCGCGCTCAAATCACCTCAGATTTTGCATTAGGTTTCAATACCTTTTTAGAAGATGAAGATCTAGCAACTCGCAAGAGTGGTGATACGTATCTTGGATACGAAACTTTCCGCAATTATGGCATGACGTTAAGTGGTAAATACGATCTTAATGAGTCTTGGGAAATTATTGCTTCAGCAAATCATGAGCAATATGAAGGTTGGGATGTAGAAGGCCCTAACTACGACTATTCCGAGCTGCCAGCTGAATTTGGTAAAGACCGCCAATGGGCAAGCTTAGGTTTCAACTACCGTCCAGCAAGAGACATCGTTGTGTCAGTAGAAGCCCGAGTTGGCGAAGCGCCAGAAGCTGCATATGCCTATGTGCGCATGTATTTCTAATTTCATTCCAAGATAAACAATTATCGAGTTTACTATGAAGAAAAGTTTTCTCTCACTGGCCATCGCCAGTATTATCAGTGTCGGCGCTAATGCTGCAGTCAACGACCTACTGATCACCGAAATGGTGCAAAAAGATTATGGGGCTGAATTGGGCTCTGTGGAAATCACCAATACCCACGCTACCGATGAATTTACCTTTACCGATGACACCGCCGTGTATATGTGGGCTAACGGTAAGTATGAAAATGTCATGCTCAATGCCAGTGGTCAGCCATTACTATCAGGCCTTACCATTGCACCTGGTACATCTTTAGTGGTATTAAACAAAGATGCTAGCGACGAGTATAAGCAAATCATTACTGATAACGGAGGTGATTACGTAATTGGTGAAGGTGACCCAAATACCAGTTACACCGATTTTTACCTAAGTGGTAATGATGGTTTCTACATTAAAAATGGCGATGTGATTATTGACCGTGTTGGCGCTGCAGATAATACCAGCGTTTGGGCTCCAGACACTACGCTGCGCCGTCGTATGGATAGTGAAGGTAATGCACCTGTTCCTTCTGCAACCTTTAATGCTTCGCAGTGGGAAGTAATTAGTCCACTTGATATTTCAACTGTGGGTACACCAAATCTAGCTGAAGCTTATGAGCCATTTGTTTGTGCTGATTTAACCACAATTGGTGACATCCAAGGTACGGGCGGACCATCTCCATTAAAAGGTGAAAGTGTTGCCGTTGAAGGTGTGGTAACAGCCGTTGTTGGTTTACCGAAAAAAGGTTTTTACTTACGTGATGTAGTGGCTGATGGCAACCCATTAACCTCAGATGGTATCTTTGTTGAAAGTGGCAGTGCAGATAGTCAGCTAGTTGGCCGCACGATTTGTTTAGGCAGTGAAGTCGCTGAAAGCTATGGACAAACTCAGTTAGCGACCGATGATTGGGAAGTGACCAATAGCGAGTTCACGCCGACTGTGGCTACTGATATTGAAATGCTAGAATCAGATGGTGGTTCATTTGAAACCACACTCAATCGTTATGAAGGCATGTTAGTAAATCTGCCTGCAGATATAAATCCGCTTGAAGATGGCAATCAAGATATGCGTGTATCACGTAGTTTCAGCTTTAACTACGACAGCTACCGTAACAACATTACTTTGGCTTACAAGCGACCTAATTTACAGCCAAATCAGCTTAATGTACCTGGTTCACCAGAATCTTATGCAGCAGCTGCGCAAAATGATGATTATCGTTTAGTTATCGAAAGTTCGACTTCTGCTGCTAACGGTGACATCCCTTATTATCCTAACTTTGGTATCGCACCAGAGGATAATTACATCCGTATCGATGACAGTGTCGTGGGTATGGAAGGGGTGATTAGTTATAGCTTTGGTGATTATGCTTTAACTGTGACTAACGAGCTAAATAACAATAACTTTGTTCATAACCTTCCTAGAACTGACAGCCCTGATATCGATGAAACAGTAACAAATGACGAGTTTGCTATCCGCATAGCTAGCCAGAATTTATTTAACTATTTCAACTCACCATTTGGTGGTGCTCAAAACCAATTCGGCCAAAGCCGCGGTGCTGATACTTTTACTGAATTTTCTCAACAAAAAACTAAATTAGTAGAAGCCATCCGTGCGCTAGATGCTGATGTAGTCGGTTTGATGGAAATGGAAAATAATGGTTTTGGCCTTAATGGTGCTGTTGCTGATTTAGTTAATGAAGTTAACGTTTACTACAACGACGAATACGCAGATAACTATGACAAGCCATACTCAACCGAAAACCGCTATGTATTCGTTGGCTTTGACCATAACGGTAATGGTGTACTTGATGAACTAGATGCCCTTGGTTCAGATGCGATAGCGACAGGTATTATTTACCGTCCGAGTAAATTAAGCATCGAGCGTACCCGTGTTGTTACGATGCCACAGCAAAAAGCGCCGACCATTGTTAATGACAATAACGAGGTGATTAAAGACAATAATGATGAGATTTTAGAAAGCGGTCAAAACTATCATCGTGACGCACTTGTGGTTACTTTCCTTGTTAACCAGACAGGCAAGCGCTTAACTCTAGCGGTTAATCACTTTAAGTCTAAAGGTTCAACTTGTTGGGAAGATTGGCAAGGAGTTGAGTTTGGTGATGCTACTAAGTGGACCCAAGATGCTCCAGATCTTGATTTTCAAGGCTCATGCTCAGAGTTCCGTATTTCAGGTGCAGTACAATTAGCTGAAGAACTTAAAGACGTTGAGGGTGACAAAATCATCTTAGGCGACCTTAACGCCTACGGCCAAGAAGACCCAATGTTGGTTCTGACTGAAAACCCTCGCAACAAAACCCTAATGACCGCAAGCCATACTTTTGTAGGTAGCAAACCACAGTTCAATACAGATGGTTCGCCAGTACAAATTACTAATAGTTACGGGTACATTAATATTATTTCGAAAATATTCGAAGAGAAGGGTAAAACCCCATGGAGTTACTCTTATAACGATGAGGTGGGTTCACTTGATCACATTCTTATTTCACCTTCGCTAGAAGAGCGTGTAATCGATGCTGCTGACTGGCATATCAACGCTGCTGAATCAAGCCTTTATGATTACAACAATGAGTATAAGGGTGACTACAGCAATGAATTTAATAAGTTCTATGCTGAAGACCATTTCCGCTCTTCAGATCACGATCCAGCATTAGTGACCTTAAGTTACTTGCCTGGAGAGGCTGATTCAGGCCGTTCAATGTATCTGACCAAACTCAATAAGTTAATGAAGGTGCCATATCAGATCCCAGAGATTGCAGGCGCTTTAACTGGCGATGTCGCCACCATCAAACTGACGCCTAAAGATGATAAAGAGCAACTGGATTTGAGCCAACTCGTTGAGCCCAACGTGGTGTTAACTCAGGATGGTCAAGCCCTAGTTAACTTTGAAGTCTTCGGTGCGCCATCTGCGCGCTACAGCGCTAAAGTTGCTCTTGAACGCGACGGTGCAGTGGTTGCGGGTTCTTCACTTTCTTTCGATATTGAAGTGCAAAATCGAGACTCGTTAGTCGCTGAAATAAAAGAAGAAAGACATGATGGTAGTGGCGGTAGTACTGGTTTACTTAGCTTGTTAAGCCTTCTGGGTTTATCAGCTCTTCGTCGCCGTAATCACAAATAGGTTCAACCCCAGGTGAGGTGTTCACTTCGGTGACACCTCACCACCTAATAAAAAGATAACACTATGAATAATAAAATCACTTCAGTGGCTAAAGCAATTACCCTGCTATTAGCCACTGCTTCAACGGCTGCGTATGCAGATTTGGTTATTACCGAATATGTTGAAGGTAGTAGTAATAATAAAGCGATTGAAATCTCAAACCTTGGCGATAGTAATATTGACCTAGATGCCGCTCAATATGTATTAACCCTGTACTCTAACGGTGCAACTGAACCGGGTAATACAGCTGTTTTGACGGGTAATTTAGCTGCGGGTAGCAGCATTGTTTATCACAATGCAGGTGCTGACGAACAGTTTAAGGTTGGTATTGAATCTACAGTCACTTACTTTAATGGCGATGATGCGTTAGTACTGACCAAAGATGGTGCGACTATCGATCGTGTTGGTAAATTGGGTGAGCGACCTGATGGCGCTTGGACAGATCCAAACGATCCAGACTTTTCGACTAAAGATAAAACCTTAAGACGCAAGGCCAGTATTACCACTGGTGATACTGATGCCTCAGCAGACTTCCCTGGTGCAAATAATCAATGGGTTGTGTTTGAAAAAGACACTGCCGATGGACTAGGTTGTCCTGGTGAAGGCGCTTGTGTTGCTGAGTCTGGTGTACTTATTATTACTGAATATATTGAAGGCAGTAGTAATAACAAAGCAATTGAGCTTTCTAATGTCGGTGGCAGTGCAATTGACTTAGATGCCGCTCAGTACAAACTGACACTATATGCTAACGGCGCTACAGAACCGGGTAATAGTGAAACGCTATCAGGTATGTTGGCTGCAGGTGAGAGCATTGTGTTTTATAACAGTGGCGCAGCAGATGAGTTTAAAGTTGGTACTGAATCAACAGTTACTTACTTTAATGGTGATGACGCATTAATGTTGACCAAGGACGATGTGGTCATTGACCGTATTGGTAAACTTGGTGAAAGGCCTGATGGTGCATGGACAGATCTAAATGATCCAGACTTCTCAACTAAAGATAAAACGTTAAGACGTAAAGCTAGCATCACTGCAGGTGACAGCGATGCTTACGGTGACTTCCCTGGGACAAATAATCAGTGGATTACCTTTGATATAGACACTGCTGATGGTCTAGGTTGTATGGGCGAAGTTGCCTGTGGTGATACACCAGTAGATCCAGAACCCGATCCAACACCTTGTAATAATTGTGTCGAGCTAACACCTGTCGCAGATCCTGATGCTTTTGAGCCTAACGTTTATTATACCGACGTACTTAGCGGTAGCTTTGACGATGCTGAAGCAATGAAAGATGCGATTTCAATTACCATTGCTAATGGTCATCAGCAATTGAGCTATAAAGAAGTGTGGACAGCGCTGACTTACTCAGATGAAGATCCGGCAAACAGGAGCAACGTTATTGAGCTTTATACTGGTAACTCAATATCAAAGCAAAATAATAGCCAAGGAGCCAACGCTGCAGACGAATGGAACCGTGAACACGTTTGGGCTAAAAGTCATGGTTTCCCAAGTGAGTCTCAACTTGGTTACACCGATGCACATCACTTACGTCCAACGAATGTGAAGGTTAACTCTACTCGCAGTAATTACGATTTTGCTGAATGTGGTGATACTGCTACAGAAATCGCAGATGCACCGGGTAATTTTGTTGATTCTAGCGGTCGCTGTTTTGAGCCAAGAGATGAAGTTAAAGGTGATGTGGCGCGGATGATCATGTATATGGATACTCGTTATCAAGGTAACGATTCTAATATGCCAGATTTGATTGCTGTTGACCGCATGACAACGAGTGATGAGGTTTCTAATAATGAACCGCTTCATGGCAAGTTATGTACGCTTTACTCTTGGCACCATCAAGATCCTGTCGATGATGCCGATGTTCAGCGTAACGATGCAATCTATACCTATCAAGGCAACCGTAACCCTTATGTAGATTACCCTGAATGGGTACAAGCGGTTTATGGTGAGCAATGTGATGATCCACTTCAGCCAGAGCTAGATGTTGATGTGATCATAGCTGCGCCTGAATCTGTTAACGAAGCTGAAGCATTTATTATTGATGCTTCTGAAACCGTTGCTAAAGACGAAGCTGAGCTTAGTTTTAACTGGGAGCAAACAGCAGGTCCAGAGCTAGAGTTTGATGCTTCAAGTTCAATTCTTGCGCTAACAGCACCTGAAATAACTAGCGATACGCCACTACAATTTACCCTAACGGTAAGTGATGGCACGCTTGAAACTACACAAGTCGTCAGTGTAACTGTGGTCAATGTGCCATTAGCCTTTGATATTAGCTTTAGTGGTACAACTGAGTTAAATGAAGGTGACAGCACAGTGATCACAGCAGCCATAGCCAATGAACCTGAAGGATTACAATATAGCTGGACACAAGTTTCAGGTATGAGTGCGGATTACACTGCTGATGGTTTAGTGCTGAATGTGACTGCACCTGACGTTGATGTTGATCAAACATTAGTGTTTACACTTTTCGTGAGTGATGGCGAAGAGCAATACAGCACCAATGTCAGTATTGATGTGAAAAACCAACAAGAGAGTGGTTGGAGCAAGCCTGATGGTGCAGGTAGTTTAGGCGCTGGCTTGCTAATGTTATTACCGCTGTTATGGCGTCGACGTCAATCTTAAGCTTTTGAAGGTTTATTTTTGAGTTAAAATTTGAGAAATATATAGCTTAGAAATAAACGGTAAAGATTAAATTAGCCCAATTACAAGGGCTTAATAAAAGTCCACTAGTACAAAGCCTGCTTTGTGCTGGTGGACTTTTTTATTTTCAATTGATTTTTTTTGTCTCATTCATTTTTTTTATAAAGGTCAGTACATTCTTATCCATAGGTAAAGAACCAGGTGGGCATGCGCCACCTGGAATTAGGCCTGAATATTGGCCTTAAAATTCTATATGGGAAGGGGGTTAACGAAAGTAACGGAAAGCAGTCACTTCAATCAGGTTGAGCTTTTAAGAGTTATGACTGCCTGTCATCATGCTGAGTGAACTTTAAGATTAGTGGCAGGCAATCTTCGTTATAGCGTTGCAGTGATTATCTGAACTCAGAACTTTGACTGTGGAGGCTGATTTACGTAAATAGAGGGATATTATAAGTTCCATTTTACCCCTCTACTTTATCAATTGGCTATATTCTTAAACCATTGTGATGGTTATTCTGCAGGTAATTCAGTGCTTTTATAAATGGGATCGACCTCAAGTACTGGCGCTGCATCGAGTTCGTTGGCATCCATCATAGAGCCAATACGTTGCATTGATGATAAAAGCTGAGACTGTTCCCATTCTTCTAATGCGCAGAAATTTTGAATAAAATGCTCCTGCAATGGCTTTGGCGCTTCAAGTAAACAAGCCTTGCCCTCATTAGATAAATATAAACTAACCCGTCTTTTATCTTGCTCACTTCGGACTCTTTGAATTAAATTTCTGCTTTCTAAGCGGTCTAAAATGTTAGTCACAGTTGCAGCGCTCAAGTTGATATTTTTAGCCACTTGACTCGCTGTAACACCATTAATACCGGCGATTTCTTGCATGATCATTAATTGAGGCCCGGTTATACCAGACTTTTTATTCAACTGTTTTGAGTGCAAATCAATTGCTCGAATCACTTTACGTATCGATATTAATAGTTCTTCGTATTTTTCCATTGCTTCTTCTAGTTATTAGCCATGAGTGTAGGATAACACTAACCTTATTTTTTATCAGTCCATATTGTCTATTAGCAATAAGTCTTAGCTGCTTTCGAGTCGAATACTAACCATTTTCGCTTTTAAACAATAACCACTTTTCAAAAATGGGATTAACTCAAATGATTTATTTTCATGTCGTAAGAATTAGCGGCCATTAAGCTACTGTAAAATATCAGCTTGGAATTTGCTCGGTTGATCTTAGTGTAATAAGTCTATAACATAATAGTTAGAGTACTAATTATTAGAGGTAGAATTAAATGCAAGGCGAAACCAGTTCATGTGACAGTCCCAGTTATCTGCAACAATTAACAACACGTTCATTTGAAATAGCGAAACATACAGTGGGATTAATATGTTTATGGTTAATTCTTAGTACTTATATTTTTTATCCGCTAACTAAAATAAATAAGGCTGGTAAATAATGGAATATACCTATATTTCATTAGGGGTTTATTTTGTACTCATGTTAGCTATCGGTATCTACGCCGCAAAAACATCCACAGCTAATCTTTCTGAATATATGCTTGGCGGCCGCCAAGTTAGCCCTCAAGTGACCGCATTATCTGCTGGTGCATCTGATATGAGTGGTTGGATGCTAATGGGATTACCCGGTGCCATTTTTGTTTCAGGGTTTGATACTATTTGGGTTGCACTAGGCTTAGTGATTGGCGCATGGGCTAACTATAAACTTGTGGCGCCTAAGCTGCGTTTGTACACCGAAAAAACCAATGACTCGTTAACCTTGCCAGATTTTTTTGGTAAACGATTTGATAAAGAAAATGGTGTTATCCGCCTCATTTCAGCTGTAGTCATCATCATATTTTTCACTTTATACACCTCAGCAGGTCTTGTTGGCGGTGGTAAGTTATTTGAAACCGCGTTTGCAATGAACTATCAAACTGGCGTTGTTATTACCATGCTAGTGGTGGTGGCTTATACCTTGATGGGCGGCTTTTTAGCCGTAAGCATGACAGACTTTGTCCAAGGTGTGATTATGTTTATTGCCCTTATTTTAGTGCCTGTTGTGGCGTTCACGCATTTTGATAGTCCATCAAGTATGATGAATTATTCACTTGAGACGATTCCTTCTTTTAGTGAAAGCTTATCTGGTTTAACTCTGGTATCGCTGCTATCTAGCTTGGCATGGGGACTGGGCTATTTTGGTCAACCGCATATTATTGTTCGATTTATGGCGATAGACTCTGTTAAAAATATCAAAACAGCTCGCCGGATTGGTATGAGCTGGATGACAGTGACCATTATTGGCGCTTTAGCGACGGGTTTAACGGGGGTGGCTTATACGCGTAAATTTGAAGTCACGCTTGCCGATCCTGAAACTATCTTTATTTTCTTTTCTGAAGTGTTATTTCATCCTTTAATTGGCGGTTTTTTATTAGCGGCAATTCTAGCGGCGGTAATGAGTACCATTTCTTCACAATTGCTAGTGTCTTCAAGTTCACTGACAGAAGATATCTATCGTGCTTACAGCAAAAAAGCAGTATCTGATAAAACAGCGGTGAATATTGGCCGACTTTGCGTATTTGGTGTAGCTGTTGTGGCATCTTTTATCGCAATGAACCCATCGAGTAGTATTTTATCTATTGTCAGTAATGCTTGGGCAGGCTTTGGCGCGGCATTTGGTCCGCTGATTTTATTTAGTTTGTTATGGCAAAAGGTGACTTATGAAGGGGCCTTAGCCGGCATAATTACTGGTACTGTGACGGTATTATTTTGGATTTTTGCACCTGTATTAGCTAATGGTGAAACCTTAAGCAGTGTAGTGTATGAAATGCTGCCGGGCTTTTTCATCAGTGCAGTATCGATTTGGTTAGTGAGTTTAATAACCAAAGCGCCATCTGCTGAGATCCAAAAAACATTTAAAGATGTTAATCATCAATTAATTCAACAATTATCATAAGGTCTACTCATGTCTATTAAATCCAATCAACGATTGGTGATAAAGGTGGGTAGTGCGTTAATTGCCCCTGAAAACAACGGTTGTAGTTCGCATCACCTGCTGAGTATTGCGCAATTTATACTTCGTTGTCGTAAGCAGGGAAAGCAAGTTATTTTGGTTTCTTCGGGTTCAGTTGCTGCTGGTCGTCAATGGATTGATATTAAATCACCGTCAATTGCCCTAAAAAAGGCCATGGCAGCAGCCGGACAAACCAATATGATGGCAGTTTGGGATAAGTTATTTGACTTTCCCACTGCGCAAATTCTTCTGACCCATGCTGATTTATGTAATAAAGAACGCTATGCCAGTATTAAAGAAACCATAGAATCCTTATTGGAGCATGGGGTATTACCTATCGTAAATGAAAACGATACGGTGACCTCTGAAGAGTTAAAAGTTGGCGATAACGATAATCTCGCCGCTATGGTTGCGGCATCAACAGGGGCAGATGGCTTAATCCTTTGTACTGACGTTGATGGATTGTTTGATAAAAACCCCCAGCAACATGCTGATGCTAAATTGATTAAAACCATTGATGTTATTGACGAGTCTATTTATCAAATGGCAGGCGGTGCAACCAGCTCAATGGGCACTGGCGGCATGCAAACCAAAATAGAGGCGGCTGAAAAAGCGGTTGCTCATGGCATTGATACTTATGTAGTTAATGGCTTTAATCATCAAACTTTTAGCGCCTTGCTGCAAGATGAAAACCCAGGCTCGCATTTTGTGTCTTGTAAAACCCCGATGTCACCAGAGCAGCATTGGATGACTCATACTGTCCGCGAGCGAGGTGAGGTGGTGATTGAAGATCAACATGCAGCGATTAGTCAGCATGATGATGTGATCACCAGTGCTAGTATTCTTTCGGTAAAAGGCGAGTTTGCAGTGGGTGATACTATTTTAATCCGCACTGATGATGGCTCACAAGTGGCAAAGGCCACATCTAATTACAGCAGTTGTTTGCTTAACTATCTCACTCAACAAGCTAACACGAGTGAAAATGTAGCTAGCCAACCACAAAACAACTCAATCATTTCACCGATAAATCTCGCCGTTTTGCAGAGAACATGAGTTTAATCTTAATATTATCAGCCAATGTATATCACGCCGCTAGGGCACTATTGTAATTGATGCAGTTGATGCAACTAAGTGACTGACTTAAATTACAAAAATAGCCTTTCTCGTTTGATTGTTGTAATAGATCCTATCGGGTTAAAGGGCTATTAATCACTTACTTTAAGTGGGTTGTTGCCTGTGTGTTTTTAACTTATTGACTCTTTCTCCATACTCACTTTCTTAGCACTTCTCTATCTGTTAATTATATGCACTTACCAATGGCTTATTCGCATCTAATTTATTGTCATAGTCTATGATTAAGGAACGACTCAAGGGAAAACTGAGGAAGTTACCATGGAAATGACACTGCGTTTTTTAGGGGCAACTCAAGAGGTAACAGGTTCCTGTCATTTATTAACTATCGACGGTAAACAAGTGTTGTTAGATTGCGGTTTAATTCAAGGTGGTAGAGCCGTTGAACTTCGGAATCATGAGCCTTTTGCTTTTGAGGCAAGCACTATCGATGCGGTGGTATTAAGTCATGCTCATATTGATCATTCAGGCCGCTTACCTTTATTGGCAAAGTTAGGCTTTGATGGCCCTATTTATACCAATAAAGCTACGGCTGAACTGTGCACTGTAATGCTAAAAGATGCCGCCATGCTGCAGCAGCGCGATAATGAACGGCTGAATAAGAAGCGTAAGAAACAACAGCTCGAACCAATCTCCGCTTTATTTGATCAACAAGATGTTGATAAGGCGATATCGCAGTTCGTGCCGCTCGATTACCAAGTCGAAAACCCAATCGTGCCACATGTTAGTGTAAGACTGTTTGATGCTGGGCATATTTTAGGCTCGGCTATTGTTTCGTTACAACTAGGTGAGGGCAGTCAGCAGAAAACCATAATCTTTAGTGGTGATCTTGGCCGTGCAGGCATGCCGATTCTACGAGACCCTACCTTAATTGATAATGCTGATTTAGTCTTAATGGAAAGTACTTATGGTAACCGTTTACACCGTAGTTGGGATGAAACCATTGCTGAGTTAAAACAAATTTTTGCCAAAGCGATAACCGAAAGTCGCGGCAATATATTGCTACCAGCATTTTCGGTGGGGCGAGCACAAGAATTGCTGTATTTATTTCATTTGTATGCCAAAGAGTGGGATTTGTCTCGTTGGAAAATTTGCTTAGATAGCCCGATGGCTATTGAGGCGACCCGAGTGTATATCAATAATTACCCGTTAATGGATGAAGACTTTAAACGCTTTACCCGCATGCATCCAGGTGAACATCCACTGTTATCTAATGTTGAGTTTACCCAAAGCACAGATGAGTCAATGCTGCTGAACGAAGTACATAAGGGGCTGATTATCATTGCTGGTAGTGGAATGTGTAACGGCGGGCGAATTCGTTGTCATTTCGAGCATAATTTATGGCGCCCAGAATGTGATGTCATTATTTGTGGTTATCAAGCAGAAGGCACACCGGGCAGAGCGCTGGTAGATGGTCAGCCTGAACTGACTATTCGCGGAAAATCGGTTAAAGTTGCTGCTAAGTTGCATACCATAGGCGGCTTGTCTGCCCATGCCGATCAAGCTGAATTACTGCGCTGGTATCGTCATTTTAATCATCAACCACCATTGATATTAGTCCACGGTGAAACCACGGCGCAGCAAGGGTTAGTGGATGCAATACAGCAAGATAAATCATCTGCCCCCCAAGCGCTTGCGATAGCAGCCCATGGCGATAAACTGGATTTAAATGGCCTACCACAACTGGTTTGGTGTTGAATGGCGTTATCCAGCGGTGCTGTAATTGAGCAATGCTGTCATTGAGCAATAGTGTTTTGTGCTGACGTTGACTGCGAATGCACATTAATACATATGTTCATTACAGCCTTTCCCAATGACAAATTATCATTGTTGTTGCTTATGTCATTGCCACATGGATGATTATCAAGACTATAATGTCGCTATCCACTTTATCTGCGAAGCTCACTTGTGAAACATTGGTTTTTTTCAAAACAAACATTGCCGTTTATATTGTCATTGCTCTTTATTGGGCTAATGACCACCATTGCTATTATCTACAGTAAAAATAATTTCGTGGTTGACTCCAACCTAGATCGTCTCGTTCAACAAAATGCCCCATGGAAGGACAACTTAACTAAGACGGTAAATGAATTTGGCGACTCTGAAAATGGTCTGGTCATTGTGGTTTCTGGTGACAATCATCAGCAAGTACAAACTATGACTGAAGCGCTACAAGCAGACTTTTCTGCACAGCCCTTATTTAACGACGTATTTGCGCCAGCAACCTTGCCATGGCTTAAGCAGCAAGCCTTGTGGTTATTACCCGAGCAAGACTTTATTGATTTTAATGCCAATGTTGCCAGCATAATGCCAAAACTTCAGGCGGTCATGTCAGTTGAAGCTAATGGCACTACTGGGCAAAATGATGCTGGGATACAATTATTAGCACAATTAAATCATGCTATTGAAACTGATGACATTAAAGCCGCGAAGCTGTTAATTAACGTATTAAACCAACTGGCGGCAAAGCAGGGCAGTGTTGACTGGTTTGAGGTATTGATGCCACCAAGTCGTGGTACTATTTATCAAATTATCACCTTAAATGCACAGCCTCAAAACGATCAAAAACAGCCGAATAAATATATCATCGAAACCGCACAAAATATTATCCATCAATACAGTGATAATGACGCAGTGCAAATTCGCATTACTGGTCAGACGGCGTTGGACTATGATGAAATCAGTGACGCCAATAATAGCGTAACCTTAGCGGGGACCATGTCGCTGATAGGCTTGATTGTAGTATTGGGATTTGGTATTCGCTCTTTGCGCATAATCGTTGCCAGCTATGTGGCCGTGATTATTGGGTTGGTGTGGACGCTCGCACTTGGATTATTTTTGGTTGGTTCATACAACACCATTTCCATTGTATTTTTGGTGATGTTTATTGGTTTAGGTGTCGATTTTGCGATTCATTTTTGTCTGCGATTACGAGAAGAGCAAGCACTACAGCCTACCAATTATGCCAGCTTGATTGCGGCAATTCGCGGCACTTTTACGCCACTTAGTTTGTGCGCATTAACCTCTGCCATAGGGTTTCTTGGCTTTTATCCTACAGCTTATACCGGGCTTGCTGAATTAGGGGTTATTTCAGCGGCGGGGATGGCAATGGGGTTGCTGGCAACCTTTATCGTTATTCCGACTTTTTTCTTTATTTGTGGCTATCCTCGAGCGCATGGTTTTAAGGCTAACATAGCGACTGAAGAGGGTGATACTCAGTTCCAATATGCCAGCGACGATGATTTCTGGTTGCCTAAACATCACAAAATGGTAGTTTTTTTGGCCGTGATAGCCTTAGCTATTTCTGGCTATGGTGCCAGTAAAATGGAATTTGATTTCTCGACTTTGGTATTAAAATCGGTGAAGTCTGAATCGGTTAGAACCCTTGAAGAAATTCAACAACAAGGCTTAACCTCAAGCTATCAAATGATGATGCTAGCGACATCACGACAACAAGCGGCCAAGTGGCAATCACAATTGTCTGGTTTAGCTGAAGTGAGCAATGTGATTTCAATCAACTCTTTTTTAGCCACTGATCGCGCGTCCAAACAGGCAGCATTGTTGCAAACATTAGCAGCCGCCAATGCGCCAATAGAGTCATTAGATAGCCTTGCAAGCTTGCAACAAAACCTAGTCAGAGCGGATTATGCCCAAGGCGTGATTGCGCAACGTACCTTAGATTGGCTTAAAAATAATGATGAATTCACCCTTGTGAGTCAAATTAATCAACATGCATTGGCGCCATTACAAGTTATGCAGCAAAGTTTAACTCAGTTATTGCAAGCCCCAATTCCAAGCTATGATGATATTCCTACGGTGTTAGCTCAGCGATATAAAAACGAGCAATATTTATTAGTGGTGGCTTACCCTGCTGGCGATATGCGTGATGTGAAACAGCTGGATAGATTTATTAAGCTTGTACAAGACGTAGCGCCCAATGCAACCGGAAGACCTGTAGCCGAGCAGCAAGTGGGTAATATTATTATTAACGCATTTTTGCAGGCAATCACTTATTCACTATTACTGATAGCCGTCATTTTGTTGCTAGCGCTAAAACATAAGCGCGATGTTATTTTGACTTTTATACCGCTGTTATTAACCACCTTATCAACTATGGCTGTTGCCCATTGGAGTGGACAGGCGCTAAATATGGCCAACATCATTGTCATTCCATTGATATTTGGCTTGGGGGTCGATAATGGTATTCACATCGTTGAGCGCTTTCGGGCGGTGGGATCTGCGAGGGCCTTTTATCAATCATCAACCCCAAGAGCGGCAGTACTAAGTTCACTAACCACAATGGCGACCTTTGGTTCTTTGTTACTGGCCGATCACCGAGGTATGTATAGCATTGGTTTTTTACTCACCATCGCCATCGGCTTTCTACTTTTCTACAGTTTAACGGTATTACCCGCTTTATTGTTTAGTGTGAAAAAGATGCAGCCCGGCTATTCGTTAAAATAAGCTTATTATGGTCTTTGCTTAAATTTTTATTATTTAAAAATGCTGATAGGGACATTGGCTTGTTTAATCCTGATGCAAATCTTAAGCGATACTCAATTATAACTAGCACTTAAGCTAAAAACGTAAGCAAGCCATTTTCATCGCCAATATTTTACTGTCGAATTTCTACATATCACCAGCGTGTTTTTTACATGTCACTTTTGCGCTTTATAAATAACCTCTGTGCCTAAAATTGTGAATTTGTAATACAAAAGGCTACTATTCCTAATAGTGCTGATAATAGGTTGGTAACAACTTGTGGCGCCTTTACTTACATCTCAAGGGGTTTACGCTCTAATGTCGAACGAATGCGTAACATTTGCAAGCAGATAGACGGTAAATTAGCGAGTTTTTGCTGTGGTTTATATCATTTTGATCTAGATCTCAATTTACAAACCTGTACTATTTTACAATATTGTATTACTTATTAAGGCTGTTAATTGAATTTATACTGGGTACATGAGTGGCTTTTTAATTCGATGTATCATAGCTATGATGTGAGGGTTTATTGTAATGACTGCTAAAAATCTGCTTTTGTGTGGCTGTGTCGCTCTGTTTACTTGCTCTACCGTTTCTGCTGCATCATTTAACGTTCGTCAAGAATTTCGAGCTGAGTCTGGTGAGTCGACTCGGGTCAAAATAGGTAGCAGTATTGGTAATTTTAATTATAGTGGCGAGTTAAAATTTAAGCCTGTAGATGGTTCTGATAGGAAGTCTAGCCAAAATAATGGTTGGGAGTTAGGTTTAGATTATCGCTTTAAAATTAACGATAACTGGACCATAGTGCCAGGGATGCCCATTGAGGCCCGTGAAAAAGGAATGACCTATAAACCGCAAATTCGAGTAAACTATGCCGTTGACAGCATTCAAGGTTTAACCATTACAGCTCGTTATCGTCATGACTTTTATAGAAATAATTCCGATGTTGATAAGCAGCGTCATCGATTGACCACAGGTTTTGGTTATACCACTCACGATTGGAAATTTGGTTTTGAAGCTGATTTATATAAGGCCGTTGATTACAATATTTATGACAATGGTGATACCAATTATGAGTTGAATCTAACCGTAGCTCGTAAGATAGGCCAGTGGACACCTTATGTTGAATTTGGTGATATTAATGTCAGTAATGATAGCCCTGATCGTGAGCTACGTACTCGAATAGGGTTAACTTATAGTTATTAAGATATAATAATTTCATCCAGCGTTAGTGGTCATTTAGTTTTATCAATATATTCACTAAGCTTAGGAATGAAGGTTTATCTGCAAAGGTAAGCTTTCTGCAAACTGATATCGCTTTAGATAGTTATTGAAAAGTTAATTCCTATCACGACAGATAATTATTCTGATTAACCTTTAAAACTGAATCAGTTAAAAAGGGCGGTTAATGCTACTGGTGTTGATGACGTATCAGGTTGTGAAAATCGAGCTTCAAATTTATCGATAGTTTCAGGTTTGCCACACAAATATCCTTGATAGTGACTGCAGCCTTCTTTTGATAAAATCTGTCGCTGTGATTCATCTTCTACCCCCTCAGCTATCACGGTTAAACCCAAATTATGTGCCATTGCTATGATGGTGCGGACAATTTCTTGATCGCACTTATCTTCAACCAAACCATCGACAAAAGATTTATCTATTTTAAGTTGGAAAAGAGGTAATTTTTTCAAATATTGTAAAGATGAGTAGCCGGTTCCAAAGTCATCCAGTGAAAACTGAATGCCTAATGCAGCAATTTGGTTCATTTTTACTATGGTTTTATCGATATCATTTAATAGAATTGATTCGGTTAATTCTAGCTTCAGTAATTCAGGGCGAACCTTATGGTATGTTAATGCGGATTTTATTGTTGCGACAAAATTGTCTTGGAGAAATTGTCTCGCACTGACATTGATCGCTAAGGTGAGTGATTCAGTTGAGCTATTTTGCTGCCATAATTGCAGTTGTGCACAGGCGGCGTCTAATACCCAATGACCAATTGAAATAATCGAACCATTTTGCTCTGCAACGGGAATAAACTCTACCGGAGGAACAAGACTCCTGTTGGGGTGATTCCAGCGCAATAGCGCTTCAGCACCTAATGGATTGTTATGCTTGTCTACTTGAACTTGGTAATAAAGTTCAAATTGTTTATTTTCAATAGCATGATTTAATTCTGCTTCTAGCGCGACGCGATTAGAGATATTGGCTTGCATTTGGGGGTCAAAAAATCGCATTGAATTGCGGCCATCGTCTTTAGCTTTATACAAGGCGATATCGGCTTGTTTCAGTAATTCATCAACGGAGGTATTTTTGTTTTTAACTAAAGTAATACCAATACTGGTGCTAATGGAATAATCATGGCCATTTAGTTGATAGGGTAAATTAATTGAGGCGAGTATTTTTTTGGCAATATCTTTGCTTTGCGTGGCAGCTATAGTGGATTTACCACTTAATGCTTCAATTAAAATTACGAATTCATCGCCGCCAAAACGAGATACTGTATCGCTTTCTCTAATGCACTGTACCAGCCGTTTTGCCACTTTTTTTAGGAGTATGTCTCCCATATCATGGCCTAAGGTATCATTGAGGGTTTTGAAATTATCAAGGTCTAAAAACAGTAATGCCCCTTTTTGGTTATGACGGCTGTTTGTTAATAAAGAATGATTGAGGCGGTCCATAAGTAAACGACGGTTTGGCAGTCGAGTTAATGGGTCAAAATAAGCTAAATCGGCAATTTTTTTCTCAGCTTGTTTATTAAGGGTGATATCACAGATGGTGCCGACATAATTGGTAATGACAGAATTATTATCAGTGACCGCAGTGATAGTGAGCTTTTGTGGGTAGATATCGCCATTTTTTTTCTTATCCCAAACTTCACCCTCCCAATAACCGTGCTCTTTGATTATTTTCCACATCTGTAGGTAAAACGGCTTTTTGTGTTTGCCGGAAGATAAAATACTCGGTTTTTGACCAAGGACCTCATCGGCATCATATCCGGTAATCCTAGAAAAGGCGCGATTTACGCGTAATATTTTGTTATTGGTATCAGTGACCAGCATGCCTTCTTGGGTTTCAAAAGCGGTTGCAGCAATCCGCAAATCTTCATGCGTTTTTCTCAGGCTACTATCACGGTTAAATAAGTTTCTTAGGACCATTGTGGCTGTAATGCAGCCTGACAAAATCGTAAATAGTGAAAATGCAGTAAATAGGGTCCACAATGTAGTTTGTGACTTTTCACTTCTTTGTTGAGCCTGTATTACTAAATTAGCCGCTTTGTTTGAAGAGTAGTCAACGATATAGTCCATTCTATTCATTAAAGCTTGATACAAGGGGGTAGCCTGATTTTTTATCAGTTTTTCAGCATTTGTAATGTCATGGTTTATAAGCAATTCAATAATATCTTGTTGAATGCGCTGAAGCTGTAAAGTAAATGAAATTGCCTCAGTGACTTTGGTCATATCACCTAAAAAATTTGTTTGGATGATGTTTAAATTATCAGCCAATGTAGTTTGTATTTTGTCGGTCTCAACAACAAAGGTGTCACGCCTAATATTACTTTGGTCAATGAGGCCATAGAGTAGCTGGTTTCTTAGGGTTGTAATTGATTGTCGTGAAATACGCGCAGCGGCGTTGACTTGAAAAGGGTGTTGGTAGATTTTATTGGTTTGAGAAGTAAAGTCATGTATCTCATTGTTTAATTGAAATGCGAATGACAGCAAACCGGCAAAAACAAAGGTATATCCTGACAATGTAATCAATAAAAGTTTGGCATAAGGCCTTAAAAATTGTCCTAATGACATAAAGCATCCCGAATCCATTCATAAGCTTATAATAAACTATAGTCGCAACTACCTCATTATGCGGGTAATTCACCAATAATATTTAAAAAACTCGAGCTAGCGCTCATTTGCATTTCAAAATCGCTTATATTTTCCTAAACCAGTGATGAAAAACTTAATCTAAATGAGCTTTATGCCATTAGTTATACTTTCTTATGTCCAACTATTCTGTTAAATCACAAATAATAACCACTAGGAAATATTGCTTATTTCTATGCTGGCGACTTGGTTTCTTCCATTCGATTTAGCAAGATACAGTTGCTTATCAGCAAGTTCCAATAACATACCTTGCTGCATATCCTTATGAGGTACAACGGTAGCTACGCCTGCACTGATGGTGATGTAGTCTGATACATTTGAAAAGCCGTGTTCGATTTTTAGGGCGTTGATGTTATCGACAATTGATTTGGCTTTATGTTCAGCGCCACAAAAATCAGTTTGTGGCAAAATACACACAAATTCTTCACCGCCGTAACGTGCCACTAAATCACAAGGACGTTTCAGTGTCTGTTGTATTGTTTTGGCAACCTGGGCTAGGCAGTTATCTCCTTGCTGGTGGCCATAGTTATCGTTGTATTGCTTAAAGACATCAATATCTAACAGGATGATGGAAATAGGCTCTTTTTCACGAACACAATGGCGCCAATTTGCGGCAAAACGCTGGTCAAACTGGCGTCTGTTAGCGACACCCGTTAACGCATCGTACATGGCAAAAGAGCGCAATAAATCCGATTGCTGTTTGAGCCTCAATTGATTTTTAACTCGGGTTTTGGTGATGATGGGGTTAATAGGTTTATGAATAAAATCTACTGCGCCAAGTTGAAGTCCTTTTACCTCAGTGGCTTCTTCAAAATGAGCTGTAATAAATATAACGGCGATATTGGCCGTGAGTGGATTCGCTTTGAGTTGTTTGCATACTTCAAAACCATTTACTGTCGGCATTTCTATATCAAGTAATACCATATCTGGTTGTAAACCCATGCATACGTCGATGACTTGATCGCCATCGGTCGCCATGAAAATATCATAGTCTTCTTGCAATAATTTTTTAATTATTTTGACATTAACAATTTGGTCATCGACCACCAAAATTTTGCCTTTAACGTCATGTTGGGACACAATGAGGTCTGAAATTTCCATTTATAACCCTTCTATAATCCCATTTACGCGAACTAATTAGGGCTGCTAACACAGCGCTACTGTTAGTCGAGTAAATGCTGATTTTCTATTAGTTTAATAAGCTCAATCCTTGCTCTACTAAATTAATATTAGCAAACATCCTTTAAAAAGCATCAGCGTTAGTTATGTTTCGGCGAAATAGCGGTTTTAACTAATCCCATAGGAAGCGTGATGGTTTAGTTTTACCGAGTGGTTAGACTGTTGTTAGCTCTTTATTGATTAGTTCAACTGTGGTGACTTCACATTAGGTATCTCGAGATAGCGGTAATATCAGTAGCGATACTTTTTAGAACTTAAAGTGAGATAAAAATCCTATTTTTGAAATTATATGGGGTATTAAAAGCTTAATCCAATGGAGGAAATGCTTATCAATCAGTGAACGTTTTTGTACAGCTCAATAGACAGAAAAACATCTAAATCACCTTTAACTAGCAGGCAAAGTAGCAGAAAGTGGAAGATCAATTTGTCAGTGGCATTATTGCTTGGTAACAGTGGCAGTAATTGTGGCTATTGCTCTATTAAATGAACCTAATGATGGTTAAATGAATAGGTTCATTTCGCATATTTTCTATTTAGTTTTTATTTATGAGCATTTAAGTACTTAATTTAGCTAGAAATTAATTTAACCTGTTTAAGCATTTAGTCATGATTTTCAAAATGAGTCGCTTGCAAAAAATGACGCTCTACCGCAGCTTGGTAGGGCGCATCTATGCCTACGTAAGCGGGACCAAAAGCCTGTAAGCCTTTTTCGGTGACAAACTCTTTTGGTGCTGGCAGTACTATAACGGCAACATTGACGCCATAACTGACATTGGGGTTAGTGATAGGGCTATTGCTATCCATGTCTAGGCAGCAAATTAAATCAGGAATAGTGACATCAACAACGCCATTTAAGCGACTGACTAAATTCTCATTTTTTACTTCAATATGGTAACGGTCATTGAGATGTTGGCCTGTGCCTTCAATAAATATGTCTCCAAGAGTGAAACCGTCTTGGGTTTTAAATTGATATTTGGCAATCGAGCCTCTAAAGGCCACATAGCCACCACCATGGCTGGCAATGGCATCGGCGATATCTTGGTTGTTTTCTTTGGCTAACCGGTAGGCTTTACCTATTTCAAGTGACTTAGATATGGTGCCTTTAATCACCGCATCTTTAACCTGCTCTATGGGCATCGCATGATCGATAGCAGCAATGTCGTTACGGCTTATCATCGATAAGGCTCTTACCACGTTTTCGGCGCGTAAATCATCAATAACATTTTCACAAATAAAGCATTCGCCAAACTCGTTGGCGGTGACAATGGGCGCAGCAGGGATGTTATTGAAATAGTAGGTTGAATGGGTTATTTCAGGTACCGCACGACCTGCCACATCGGCGTCAATAATATAGCCATTAGCCATGGCGGCCACGTAAAACGAAATAGCGGTATTTGAGCCGCCTAATTCACAGCAAATGGTGCCATAAAACTCATCGCCAGTGTATTTTTCTAACCGTCTAAATGCGGTCATAATCGATGAGCTGCTGCTTTTAGGTAAGCGGGTATATTGCTGTTCTTCTTCAGGTGTCATTGGTGATAATGCCCCTAGCATATAGGGGGTGCAAATCTTTTTGCCCTGGGGCACATCATCAACACTAACAAGCTTAAATGTCTTACCTTCAGCCAGTGCTTTATCAATATAGTAAAAGCCTTCATCTAGCTCACCGCCACCGCCTGTGCCTAATATAGCGCAGCCGTGCAAGATATCTGATAGGTCAACTCTTGTTAGTGTTTTCATAAATAATAGCTCTTAAACTTAAACTTTTTATGGTGTTGATCTTATGCCAACGCTGCAAAATTTGTGTTCCATTTGTGCCGCGAAGCAAAAACATTCCTATGTATTTACTGGCTTAAGCAATGGATTTTTTTGCAAAAGCTTGCATCAATAAATAGTAGGTTGGCGCGGTGACTAAAATGGCGTCGCATACTTCAATACCTGTGATGGTGATTAGGCCATGATTGGTCAGCATTGAGGTTGCAATTCCCACAGCCCAGGCGATAACGGCAAGGTAATTAACCGCCGCAACTTGGCTTAATTCACTTAACAGGTAAGATTGTTTATTACGTACGATGAAAAAATCCACCACATAAATCGCCGCAACAGGGGTGAAGATAATCGATAGGCTAAATAAGAAGTCAGTAAAATTAGCCAGTAAATTAAATGAAGCGATAATCGTGCCTAATACGCCTGAAACAACGATGATTTTCCATTCTTTCCAGCTAATATTTATGGCGTTAAAACCCAGCGCGGTGCTGTATAAATTGACCACGTTGGTGACCCAGCTCGACATGATGAGCAAGAAAAACGCTAAAGTGCCAATGCCTAATGTGAGCATGACAGCAAGAATATCACTTTGTTGCACCGCAATACCTGCCATGGCTGCAGCGATATAAACGAAGCTGTTGAGTACTAAAAATGGCAGAAATGAAGCGATAATGGTGTCATTGGTGGTTTTTGCAAACCGGCTAAAGTCAGGCATTAATACCACGCTGACAATAAAACTGCCGACAACGGCTGATACCGCTTCACCAAAGGTGAGTTCAATGCTGTTAAACTGAGTAACTGCATCTGGGGCGATGACATAACCGACACTTTTATAGAGCATATAAGCCACTAACATAAATAGAATCGGCACGAATAAACTGGACAGCTTTTCAATCAGCTTAAAGCCCCAAATAGTGGTGAGGGTAATTAACATTCCGGCTGATACTTCTAATAGCCACAATGGCACTGTCACAGTAAATAACTGTTGAAACAGGGCTTGAGAGACTTCGCTAAACAGATTGATGTTAACCCCATACCAACCCAGTAAAGATAATACAAACGCAAGGCTGAGCAGGTTTGCTCCTTTGCGGCCAAAGACAAATTTCATGGTCATGCATGAGGTTAGGCGGTTGTGCATGCCAACTAAGCCAGTGACAGTGCCAAGTACTGACAAAATAATGCCGCCAATAATAAAGGCGTAAATACTTTGGCTAAGGCCTAACGCGCCGCCAAGCTCAAGCCCGGTGATTAGACCCGGCACGGCAAATGCCAATCCACCGTTTATCATGCCAATGCGCACGCCGCCGACGGTTTTATCTTGCGGCACGGGGCGAGTGGCATAATCATCAAATAGATCATTGTTTGCACTATTTTTAGAGCTATATTCAGAGCTATATTCAGAGCTTGGCTTAGGGCTGTGTTCTTGGTTGTTTCTTGCGCAGTATTCAGCGCTAGGTGTCAGACGGTTAGGCATAAGTTCTACTTGTAAAAATAGGCCCCTAATCTAGAGGCCTGTATGGGAGTGACGATGTCTTGCCTTAGAAATTATAAATCGCTTCGATACCATATGTTCTCGGTTTATTAGGCATGCGGGCTAAATCGGTTACGCCATCACCATAAAAGAAGATATCTTCAATGGTGCGCTCGTCAGTTAAGTTATTGACATATAGCTGCACTGTCCAATCGTCAGACTTCAAACCGACCCCAGCATTAATTGAGGTGAAGGTTGACGAAGTAACATGTGGGATTTCAATATCAAAATATTGTGGCCCTTGCACCTGAATATCAGCTCGAGATACCAGTGACCAGTTTGAGCTAATAGGGAAATAATGATCTGCAGATAAACTATAAGTATATTCTGGCACCCATACTTGTGATTCACCTTCAAGCTCAGGTCTATCTGTAAACTCTTTTATTTCTGAGTCAATATAACCTGCATTAAAACGTACATTGAGGTTTTCTGTCGCAGCCCAGCCTAATTCGATTTCAGCGCCTTTAGTGAGCACGTCATCAATGGCGAGGTTTTCAAGGGTAAAGCTGTCGACATTAAATTGGGTAATTTGTGCATCAGATTGGGAGATGACAAATAACGCACCGTTTAAGGTCAGTTTATTTGAGAATAGGGTGGTTTTAAAACCCGCTTCGTAGCTGTCAGACACTTCCTGATTGTAAACACGGTTTATACCTTCTGCGGGCTCGTTAAAGCCTCCACTTCTAAAACCTTTTGAGTAGCCAGTATAAAGCAGCAACTCCTCATTCATTTGATAAGCTAAAGTCACCTTAGGTTGCCATTGGCTAAAGGTATCCTCTGCAAACGTATCAACAGGGAAGTTAGGGTCGTAAGACTCACGTTTGTCGCTATCAAAACGTAGCGCTGCCGTTAATTCTAACTTGTCAGTAATGTCGTAGTTAATTTGACCTGATAATGCCCAGGCTTTGCTGCTGTTTTTATCGGCGATGGTTAGATACATCATCTCATCGGTAAAATCGTCTCTGTCTAGCGGCACATCGCCTAAGAAGTCGTCAAAGAAGTTAATGGTGTTGTCACGTTTCTTGTCTTGATAGAAAGCTGACACTGCCCATCTTAAATCCTGATCACTTTGAGAAGTAAAGCGTGATTCAACCGTCAGTGATTTCACATCAAATAAGCCTTCAGTGCCAAAAGGGGCACGGAAAAAATCATCTTCATCAATAAAGGTCGGGTCGGCGGAGTAATCGCCATCGTAAAAGTGTTTGTTTTCAGAGCTACTGTAAGCAGTGATAAAGTCAAAGGTACCTAAGTCATAATGCTGGGTAAGTTTGGCGCTGACTTCATATACATCACGTTGGTCGTTATTACGGATGTTTTGCGAGGTGCCAATATCAAAGTCTTCCGCGCTGTCTTCAGTGACGCCTTGATAATAAGCAAAGCCGGCATCGCTGGTGGTGTAACGGCCGCGCAGGTTTAAACTGGTGTCGTCAGTGAGATCAAATTCAAGCTGGGCAAACACTGAGTCTTCTGAAAAGTAATCTGCTGGCTCATCTAAAAACACATTATCAATTAAGCCATCAGAGTTTTTGGTATAACCGCCAACACGGAAAAATGCGCTGCTGTCATCATTAAGCGCGCCCGATACCACGCCATTTAAATTATAGGTATTGCCGTTACCGTATGAGCCTTTAATGGTGCCTTCTAACTCTTCGGTTGGTTTTTTGGTGGTGACAATCACTGCGCCGCCAATGGCGCCTTTACCGTAAAGTGCACCCTGTGCACCGCGCATGACTTCAATACGCTCAATGTCGACTAAATCTTGGTTAATAAATTCTAAATCGGGTGCGGTGACCCCATCAACCACAAAAGCCAGCGGCGCATCGCCCACTTGCGGGGTAATTAAGCCGCGGATAGTGATACGGGCAAGGCCTGGTCTGAAGTTGTCCAACTGGCTTAAATTAGGCGTGAGATCGGCAACATCTCTGAAATTTTCAATACGCTGGTTTTGGATCATATCAGCACTAAACGCGGTTACCGAGTCTGGTACATTCTGTAAGGTTTCTACACGGCCACGAGCACTAATCTCGATGCGCTCTATTCCGCTAGTGGCTTCAACAGTTTGTGGCTCATTGTTCTCAGCGTGGGCTGAACTAACAAGCGATAAACCCACCGCAGTGGCTAATATTGATTTTGCGAAAAAACGACGATTAGTATGACTCATATTTTGGCCCTCATAGGCTTCCTTGCATAAATATGTAGTTATTATGCATTTGTGTGATCCGTTATAACCATTGTGGGACTTTGGTAGAAAATAATATTTTGTAATGCAGCAAAAATGCAGTAAAAATTTGTCGCTTTGAGAGGAAACACGGGACATTTTGCAAATTAATCATGGATAATCCACTATAGGTAGCGAAAACCATAGATAAAATAACACTAGGTTTCTGAAAATGAAAAAGAAAGTAAAAATTGATAGTTACAATAAAAAAATATTGGCGACCCTGCATCTTGAAGGGGATTTGACCAATATTGAATTAGCTGAAAAAGTAAACCTTTCACCTAGTGCTTGTTTTCAGCGAGTTAAATCGTTAAAAGAAGCCGGCTATTTCAGAACCTTTCATGCGGATGTGAATTTAGAGCAGATTTGTGAGCACGTGATGGCCTATGTGGAGTTTACCTTAACCGATAACACAGCACCGTCGCGGCGACGCTTTGTTAGTGCTATTCAAGATATTCCAGAATTTATGGATTGCATGCAGCTTGCTGGTGATGTGGATTATATGTCGTTAAGTTGCTTTCCCAATATCAAAAAACTCAATGAGATCTGTACCGAGCTTTCAGACAGATCAGAGCTAAGTATCAAAAATATTAAGACCCGTATCGTACTTGAACGCAGTAAGTGGTTTTTAGGCTATCCGTTATCAAGTTTGAAGTGGTTAGATGATAATGGTCAAGATGTAGACCGTGGCGCTGAGTAAGCTTAATAGCTATGCAGTGTTTTTTGTTTGCTATATAAAACAGTGATAAAAGTATCATGGTTTTAATAAAGAAAAGGCCTGTATCGACAGGCCTTTTCGCTAATGAGGTTTTGGGCTTAGTTTACTTATCAAATCGATTTTGCAGGTAATCAAATACCGCACGAATACCAAAGGCTTCACCACCCACAGGACGACCCGGTAATTTACGGTTATTCCATGCCATCACATCGAAGTGACTCCAGCTAATATCTTTATCAACAAAGGCCTCAAGATAAAGTGCTGCGGTAATTGCGCCGCCAAATGGAGTTTTGCCGCAGTTGGCTAAGTCAGCAATATCACTACAGGTTAAGTCATAATAAGGTTTATGCAGTGGCATGCGCCAAACTGGGTCGTCTACAGATAAACCCGATGCGGTAATATCGGCGGCCACTTGGTCATCGTTACTAAAGAACCCCGGCAGCTCGGTGCCTAAAGCAACTCGCATAGCCCCTGTTAAGGTGGCAAAATCAATCATTAGCTCAGGTTTGTCGTTATTGGCTTCAGCAAGGGCATCACACAATACTAAGCGGCCTTCGGCGTCAGTATTATCAATTTCAACGGTCAGCCCTTTGCGGGTAGTAATCACATCACCGGGCCTAAAGGCATTGGCTGAAACGGCATTTTCAACCGCAGGAACCAATACCCGCAGACGAATAGGTAAGTTGCTCGCCATAATCAATTGCGCTAAACCAATAACATGCGCTGCGCCGCCCATGTCTTTTTTCATAAAGCGCATGCCGGCGCCGGGTTTTAAATCAAGGCCACCAGAGTCAAAACACACACCTTTACCTACTAGGGTCACTTTAGGAGCCGATTCATCACCCCAAGTTAAGTCGATTAAGCGCGGAACATTTGCGCTGGCGCGGCCAACCATATGAATGGTCGGGTAGTTTTGCTCAAGTAGTTCATCACCGACAATTTGGTTGAGCTTAGCGCCAAATTCTGTCGCCATGGTGCTCATGGTCTCAGCTAAGTGTTGCGGCATCATATCGGCGGCGGGTGTGTTAACCAAGTCACGGACTAATGACACTGAGCGGATGAACTTATTAGCTTCATCAGCTTGCGCACTAGTCGGCACAATAAGCTGTGGAATTTGCTTGTCGCTTTTTTTGTAGCGATCGAACTGATACGCCCCTAAACCCCAACTAAATGCGGCGGTTTTTATCTGCTTGTCATCCGCGTTTAATTGGTATTGACCTGCGGGCAGTTGATTAACCAGATCACCACACAGCCAATAAGAGTCATCTTGGTTACTCACAAAAATAACTTCAGCTAACTCACCTTCGGTATTAGGAATTAAGCTCATGCCTTTACCTGAAAACTGGGTGGTGGTGAGCCAGTTAGTAACATTTTTAGACTGCTTATCGCGCCACTGTGCAAATGTTTCGCTATTGAAAATAGACAGGGGAATGCCTGAAACACCTGAAATAATGATATTGCTCATAGTAGGACTCGTTGATTGCGATGAGTTTAAGGATATCCCTAAGAGTATCAGGCTGATTTGATTCTAGAAAGCATAGAGATGGTTTTAGTGTGCTTGTTTGCTGCAATAGATGACTATAGTGGAATGGCGCGACTGAAATAGGCGGTTATGAGCTGAGGTTACGACTACTTTTTGGCAAAGTTATTAGGATTGCTAAAAAATAACCGTGGTAGTTGCTTATTAGTTTAGCTACTGGCTATTGTCACTTATCAGTTAGGCTGTGGCTATTTGGGTTAACTGGTTTTGTTAATGGCGTTTTTTCGAGCATTGGCTTTGCGTTCGGACATATTATTGAATGAGCTTGGCAGCACGTCAACGCCTACCATTTTGCCGAGTTTTAATACCAAAGGAATAGTAATAGGGGCAAAAGGTAACACCGCGAAAACCCCTAAGCCCAAACCTTTGAGTAAGTCGGCAAATTGTTTATTGGCTTCGGCTAATTCATCCTTGTTGGCTTGCTTGCAGGTATAGCGTTTATAAGTCACCAGCATGGCTTTGGTTTCTTGCTTTTCTTGGGCTAAGGCCTGTTTTACCACCAACATATCCAGTTTTACACGTAGCCAAATGCGCCGTCTTCCAATACGGATAACGCGAATAGGGGCCTTGTGTAATAGCTGGTAGATACTCATGGGCGCGATTGTCGCATAGTGGCTGTAGTTAACCTATTTATTAAAGTGAATAGTTACATTTAGCTGATCTCGATGAGATCAGTGTAGTTGTTTTTAAGCATAATCTAATAATATAGACTGACTTTTTTAAAGATTATGCAAAAGTAGGCCAATTTAGCTGGCTTGACTTATCTTGTTTAAATACGAGCTTATATTTAGCAGCCGCGGTTTTAACAGGACTAAAGCTGCGCATTTTAACTTTAGCGGGCTAATTTATGCTAAAGTAAGGCGCTTATCTTTTTTATCTTCTTCGGTAAATAGACAACCTCATCTTGTGCTATATGAGTTTTCAAAAGCGTTAGCAATGATTAATTCATTAAGTGCTCACACTGCTAGTTATATGAACTTCCCATAATTCTGTAGCTAAAACCTTCGTAGTGGATAAATGAGTATGCAATAAATTTCCCTTCAAATATTGACACTTTATCGTCTGCGACGCTTTTTTAAGCTCGGTCACCGTAAAGTTCTTCCATTTATAAAACTCTATGTTAATTAGGCCGCGTTGTTTACGACTGTCGCATTAACCAGAGCAGATCCCACCTCTAATCATTAGAGCAACTGGCCATTGGCGAAAATAAACATTCGTGTATGCAGTCACATAGATCCATTGATATAACAAGGAACGATGACATGAACACGTTAAAAGTAGGAGTCATAGGGACTTCAAGAAAAGTAGACGAAAAACGCTTTCCCATTCACCCAGGACATTTACTGCGCATTCCGCAAGCGCTTCGAAAGCAACTCATATTTGAGCAAGGTTATGGCGAACCCTTTGGGATCTCAGATGCTGAAATTGCTGCATTAACTGGCGGTATTGCCACGCGTCATGAGTTACTGGCAAATATTGGTACGGTAATTATTGCCAAGCCGGTGTTAGAAGATTTACAAGAGCTGCGTGAAGGCGGCACTTTATGGGGTTATGTACATTGTGTGCAGCAGCAAGATATTACTCAAGCAGCGCTAGATCGCAAACAAACCCTAATTGCTTTTGAAGATATGTTTATTTGGTCGGCAACGGGGCAAATGGGTCGTCATACTTTTTATAAAAATAATGAAATGGCTGGTTATTGTGCGGTGCTACACTCATTACAACTTAAAGGCATTGATGGCCACTATGGCGATCAACGTAAGACGATTATTTTTGGCTTTGGCGCCGTGAGTCGCGGCGCGATTTACGCCCTTAAAGCCCATGGTTTTAAAGACATTACCATTTGTATTCAGCGACCTGAAGAGCAAGTGCGTGAAGAAGTATTAGATTGTAACTATGTCCGTATTCGCGCAGGCGAGACGGGCGAAGCCCGAATGATGGTGGTTGAGCATGATGGCAGTAGCAGGCCATTAACAGAGCTCATCAGTGAAGCCGATATTATCGTTAACGGCACTTTTCAAAACACTGCCAAGCCAACTAATTTCGTGATCGAATCTGAAGCAGAGTGCCTAAAACCCCATAGTTTGATCATTGATGTCAGTTGCGATGAAAAAATGGGCTTCTTTTTTGCTAAGCCGACCACATTTAAACAGCCAATGTTTAACTATAAAACGGTGGATTATTATGCGGTGGATCATACCCCGACTTACCTTTGGGAAAGTGCTACTCGGTCGATTTCAGCAGCGCTGATTGTGTATTTACCTGCAGTGCTAGCAGGGCAGAGCGCTTGGCAGCAAAATGAAACCATTCGCCAAGCGATAAACATTGAAGAGGGCGTTGTTTTAAATGAGGCGATTTTATCGTTTCAGCACCGTGAGGCAGAGTACCCTTACAAGATTATAGATATTGAATTAAGCCTCGCCGTTTAACTATGGTCATTTAACTATAGTCATTTAACTATAGTCATTTAACTATGGCAGATGTCATAAATAAATCTATATGTCGACTTAATCAGCAATAACTTAGCTGGTCATGTGCAAGCATGGCCAATGCTAAGCCTTTGATTATTGTTTAATGCAGGGGAAATTTTTCAGCTAATTAAGCAATAGTGACAATTAACCCAAGACTATTGCGCTAAAAACACCGATAATTCACCTCATTAGATATACCCGCCAATTTACAGCGCACGACTCTGGAACTATTCAATGGAAATCAAAGTTAATTTTCTCGACAACTTAAGACTTGAAGCCAAGTTTGACGACTTTACTGTTACTGCCGATCAGCCTATTCGCTACAAAGGTGATGGGTCAGCGCCAAGTCCGTTTGATTACTTCTTAGCGTCGTCAGCGCTGTGTGCGGCTTACTTTATCAAGGTGTATTGTAAAGCCCGTGATATTCCTACGGAAAATATCAAGCTATCACAAAACAACATTGTTGATCCTGAAGATCGTTATAACCAGATTTTTCAGATCCAAGTTGAATTACCAGATGATATTTCTGAAAAAGATCGTACCGGTATTTTACGTTCTATCGACCGCTGCACGGTTAAAAAAGTGGTGCAAACCGGCCCTGAATTTAAAATCGAAACCGTTGATGATTTAGCCGCTGACGCCAATGCCATGCTAATGGGTCAACCTGAAGGCGATACCAGCACCTACATCATAGGTAAAGACTTACCCCTTGAAGAAACCATCACCAACATGACTGCCATGCTAGCAGAGCTGGGGATGAAGATTGAAATTTCTTCATGGCGTAACATTGTGCCGAATGTGTGGTCACTGCATATTCGTGATGCAGCATCACCAGCCTGTTTTACTAATGGTAAAGGCGCGACGAAAGAGAGTGCGCTGTGCTCTGCATTAGGTGAATTCATTGAACGTTTAAACTGTAACTTCTTTTATAACGACCAGTTCTTTGGCGAAGAGATAGCTAATAGCGAGTTTGTGCATTATCCCAATGAAACATGGTTTGAGTTAGAAGAAGATGACTCGCTGCCAAGCGGCATTTTAGATGACTACTGTTTAGAGATTTATAATCCAGATGGTGAGTTAGCCGGTTCAAATCTGATAGATACCAACTCAGGTAACTTTGAGCGTGGTATTTGTACCATTCCTTATACTCGTCACTCAGATGGCGAAGTGGTTAATATCCCGTCTAACTTAATCGAGAACTTATTTTTAAGTAACGGCATGAGCGCGGGTAATAACCTAGCTGAAGCCAAGGTGCAGTGTTTATCTGAAATCTTTGAACGCGCGGTTAAACGCCAAATCATCGAGCAAGAAATTGTCCTGCCAGATGTGCCAATGGCTGTACTTGAAAAGTACCCAAGCATATTAGCGGGTATTAAAGGTTTAGAAGAACAAGGCTTCCCTGTTGTGGTTAAAGATGCCTCACTCGGTGGTCAATTCCCTGTAATGTGTGTCACCTTGATGAACCCTAAAACTGGCGGCGTATTTGCTTCATTTGGCGCCCATCCGAGTCTTGAAGTGGCGCTTGAGCGCAGCCTGACAGAATTATTGCAAGGTCGAAGCTTTGAAGGCTTGAACGATGTGCCAAAGCCGACGTTCAATAGCATGACAGTGACAGAGCCTGAAAACTTTGTTGAGCACTTTATTGACTCTACAGGTGTTATCTCGTGGCGTTTCTTTAGCAGCAATCATGATTATGATTTCTGCGAATGGGATTTCTCTGGTACTACGGAAGAAGAAACTGAAAGCTTATTTGGCATCTTAGCGGATATTGGCAAAGAAGCTTATATTGCTGAGTTTGACCAATTAGGCGCAGCGGTTTGCCGTATCTTGGTGCCTGATTACTCAGAAGTGTATCCAGTTGAAGATCTTATTTGGGACAACACCAATAAAGCGCTGGATTACCGTGAAGAGATTTTAAACCTGCATGTGTTAACCCAAGAGCAGTTAACTGATTTAGTTGAGCGCTTAGAAGAAAGCCAACTGGATAATCAAACCGATATTCCAACCTTAATTGGTATCGTGTTTGACGAAAACACCCCTTGGGGACAGTTAACCATCATCGAGCTTAAAATCTTAATCTATCTTGCGATAGGCAGACTTGAAGATGCGATGGATTATGTTGGTGAGTTTTTACAATACAACGACAATACAGTCGAGCGCGGCTTGTTCTATCAAGCGGTTAATGCGGTATTAGAAGTCACCTTGGATGACGGTTTAGCGCTTGAGCACTTTATCAATAACTTCAACCGTATGTTTGGTGAAGACAATATGAAAAACGTTGTTGGCAGTGTCACTGGTGAGGTGAAGTTCTTTGGTTTGACTCAAACCAGCATGAAGCTTGAAGGTATCGAGCCGCACCTTAGATTGATTGAAAGCTATAAAAAACTGCATCAAGCACGGGCGAATGCCGCTAAATAACGAATACAGTTAAAACCAATTTAACAAAGCCCATTTCATGATGGGCTTTGTTGTTTTTGTCATTTGTATAAAGGTAATAGCATTTATCAATAACACTATATGAGCTCATTCTGTTAACTTATGGCTGAAATATGATTGAGATAAATCGTATCAGTCAGTTAAAAGTGAAGGCTAAAGGAACTTAGATGGCAACATTATTTAGGCTATTAATGATTATCACCGCAGCGTTAGCAATTACCATCTTAGTCATTTTTGTGATGTCTACTTTAGTGGGTTTGGGCGTTCCAGAGCATGCAAATAATACCTTTGGCTATCTCATTTCAACTTGCTAGTTAATGTATTCGCATAATCGTTATTTTATTTAAATGTTATAACGTTCCGCTTCAACTTCTGTTTTATTGATTCTCATACGGCTAGCCAATATTAGCATCTCCTGCTAGGTTGAATACTGTACTCAATAATTCATCGCTACTTTTTGAATTATCTCGTTTAAGTTCTCGGACATAATAAGGATATTTTCATGCTTAAAACCCTCATCACAACTGCTATCACAACAGCCATAATGGCGGTTGCACTAGGTGGTTGCTCGAATTCCAGTAACTCCAATGATGTTAAACCACAAGCTGATCCAATTGATTTAGTTGCCAGTAATTCAGTGGCATTTGAAACTTACAATGCTGAAGAGTTTTATAAAACCACCAGTGTATTTGGCTCTTCAATTAACCATTTAGGCAATGCTGTTTTAGTCAGTAATGATAAAAGCGGTATTTTCAATGCTTATCGTGTGCCTGTTGATGGCAGCCCGTCAAAACAACTGACGTTTTCAACTAAAGAATCAGTATTTGTTGAGTCGTGGTTTCCAAAAGACGAACGTTTTTTATATAGCGCGGATAAAGGTGGTGATGAACTTAATCATCTTTATGTCCAAGAGTTAGATGGCACTGACGTGGATTTAACCCCAGGCGAAGGCTTAAAAGCGTCAGTAATGTCATGGCATGAAGATGAGCAATCTTTCTTTGTGGTAACCAATGAACGAGATGCTAAGTATTTTGATGTTTATCAATATAATACTGAAGATTACAGTCGCCAATTAGTGTTTAAAAATGACTCTGGTTTTAGTGTAGAAAGTGTGAGTCCAAATGGCCGTTTTATCGCGCTGAGTAAAAGCCATTCAAACAGTAACTCAGATCTTTATTTAATCGACCTTAGATTGAAAATGGCAAAACCACGCTTGCTCACTGAACATAGTGGTGATGTGTCTTATTCGGTTGATACTTTTTCTAAAGACAATAAACGCTTGTTGTATGCCACCGATGAATTTGGTGAGTTCAATCAATCATGGGCATATGATTTAGCAACAGGTGAGAGCACCTTAAGCTATAAGGCAGATTGGGATGTCAGTTTTAGCTACTTTTCAAAAGATGGTCGTTTTCAAATTACCGGTGTCAATGCCGATGCGCAAACACAGTTGATTATTACTGATTTAACCACTAATTCTGAACTGCAATTACCGACCTTACCCAGTGGTGATTTACGCGGGGTAAATTTCTCTGATGATTCAAGTTCAATGGTGTTTTACATTAACTCAGATACTTCACCATCAAACTTATATACCCACAAATTAGGTACAGACTCGATACTTCGATTAACCAATTCTGGTAATCCAAACATAAAAGAACAGAATCTTGTTACCGGTGAAGTGGTGCGTTTTAAAAGCTTTGATGGTTTAGAGATTCCTGCGATTTTATATAAGCCTAAACAAGCTAATATGAAAAAAGTGCCCGCATTGATTTATATCCATGGTGGTCCTGGCGGGCAATCTCGCAAAGGGTACTCTGCAACAGTTCAACATCTGGTGAATAACGGCTATGCCATCATTAAGATTAACAATCGTGGTTCAAGTGGATATGGTAAAACGTTTTTTCACTTAGATGATAAACGTCATGGTGAAGATGATTTACAAGATGTGGTGTATAACAAAAAATACCTTCAAACCTTAGATTGGGTTGATGCCGATAAGATTGGTGTTATGGGTGGCAGTTATGGCGGTTACTTAACAATGGCTGCGATGGCATTTACTGATGAGTTTAAGGTTGGAATTAATATCTTTGGCGTTACTAACTGGGTGAGAACCCTTGAAAGCATACCGCCTTACTGGGAAGCATTTCGTAAAAGTCTTTATGACGAGTTAGGGGACCCAACGACAGATAAAGAGCGCTTACACAATATTTCACCAGTGTTTTTTGGTGAACAAGTGAAAAGCCCGGTGTTGGTGGTGCAAGGGGCAAATGATCCCCGAGTACTAAAAATTGAGAGTGATGAAATGGTCGAGTCAATCCGCTCGGGCGGCACTTATGTTGATTACCTTGTGTTTGATGATGAAGGCCATGGCTTTAGTAAAAAAGCTAACCGCATTAGTGCTTCTAATAAATACCTCGAATTTTTAAATACCTATTTATAAGTTCCAAAGGTTGGCATAGCGTAAAAACAAAAAAGCCATTTGAATATTCAAATGGCTTTTTTATGACTGCGATATTACGAATAATCTTCGTTAATAAGGCTTATTTTTTTATCAGCGCTGCTGCTTCAGCTTGGCTTGCCATGTACTCGTTAAAGGTACCGTGGAAGCTTAATAACTTTTGGTCTCTCACATCAATGATGTGAGTTGCAAGCGATGATACAAATTCTCTATCGTGGCTAACGAAAATCAAGGTGCCTTCAAATTCTTTAAGGGCATTGTTCAGCGCTTCAATGGCTTCCATGTCCATGTGGTTGGTTGGCTCGTCCATGATGAGTACATTTACATCCATCATCATTAACTTACCAAATAATAGACGGTTCTTTTCGCCACCTGAACAGTTACGGGCTTTCTTGTTGGCATCATCTTCAGTAAATAGAAGACGGCCTAACATACCACGGACCATTAAATCGTTATGTCTTGGGGTGCGCCATTGCGACATCCAATCAAATAAACTTAGATCATTATCAAAGTCTTTGCTGCTGTCTTGCGGGCAGTAACCGATAGCGGCATTTTCAGACCACTTAACCACACCTTCGTTATTGGTCAGATCGTTAACTAAACAGCGTAGCAGGGTAGTTTTACCGACACCGTTTTCACCAATAACAGCAAGCTTTGCGCCTGCTTCAAGGATAATGTTACCGCCTTGGAATAAGGTATTATCTTCAAAACCATGGCCAACGTCTTCCATGATAAGCGCTTGACGATGCATTTTTTTGCTTTCGTCAAAACGTAATGAAGGCGTCATGCGACTAGATGATTTAACTTCATCTAGCGAAATTTTATCAAGCTTTTTAGCACGAGAACTGGCTTGCTTCGCTTTAGATGCGTTAGCACCAAAACGGTTAACAAAGTCTTGAAGTTCAGCCATTTCAGCCACTTTCTTAGCGTTACCTGCTAATAACTGCTCTTGGATTAAGCCTGCAGCTTCAAGGAAGTATTCGTAATTACCAGGGTAAATACGCAGTTCACCGTAATCGATATCAGCCATATGAGTACAGACAGTGTTCAAGAAATGTCTATCATGGGAGATGATGATCATGGTGCATTTACGTTTGTTTAACTCATCTGCTAACCAACTAATGGTATGTATGTCCAAGTTGTTGGTCGGTTCATCAAGCAGCAAGATATCAGGGTTTGAGAATAAAGCCTGTGCCAGTAATACACGTAGCTTTTTACCGGGAGCGACTTGGCTCATTAAACCAAAGTGATATTCTTCATCGATACCGGCTTCAAGTAAGATTTCACCAGCGCGGCTTTCTGCACTGTAACCGTCCATTTCAGCAAACTCACTTTCAAGTTCACCGACTCTCATTCCGTCTTCTTCAGTCATTTCAGGCAAAGAATAAATGCGTTCACGCTCTTGCTTAACTTCCCACAGTTTTGGGTCACCCTGAATGACAGCATCGACTACGCTGTACTGTTCAAAAGCAAACTGATCTTGACTTAAGGTACCGACTTTTTGGCCCGGAGTAATAGACACGTTGCCAGAAGTCGGTGCAAGTTCACCACTTAGAATTTTCATGAAGGTTGATTTACCACAACCGTTGGCACCAATTAAACCATAACGGTTTCCGTGGCCAAATTTAGCTGAGATGTTTTCAAACAATGGCTCTGGGCCAAACTGCATGGTGATATTTGCGGTAGAAATCAAAGGAATATCCTGAATGGTTAAGTATGCAAAACAAAGCTCGATGTACAATAAAAAGGTACTTTGAGTTCAGCCAAGCTAAGCAGATAAACGCTGACCTTAAAAAGGCAGAGCATTTACGTAGGTAAAACAGCCGCGGATTATACAGACATAACTGCTCATATGTCGAGCAGCCAATGCAGTTAAAGTATATTTTTGGCCTGTTTAGTGCAATTTAACGGGCAAATGCTCAATAGTGAATGTTTTAAGAGGGGGAAATTACTGTTTTGCCTGTAAGTTTTTAACTAGTGGTTCACAGGAAAGCGGTTTTTGTTTTAAAGGCTTTGGCTTTGGCGCCGCTGCCGTTTTAGGTTGTTTAGCTTGTTGCTGGCTTGCCGCTGCACGCTTAAGTTGCTGGGTCCACCAAGTTAATTCTTCACAGCCATGACCTGATTTAATGGGCTGCTGCGCTTTACATAAGCTATCAGTTTCAGGGCAATGCAAGCGCACATGCATGTGAGAGGTATGGCCCCACCAAGGACGAATTTTTTGTAGCCAAGTATCCTTGTCGCTTCGTTCATTACACAGCTGCTGCTTGATGATTGGATTAACAAAAATCCGAGCGACCTGATTATTCTCTGCAGCGACTTTGAGCATGGTTTTATGTTGTTTTGACCATGCTTGATTAACGGTTAATTTATCAATATCAACCACAGACAAATGACGTGGATTTTGTAATTCTTGGGGCTTGAGTGGCGCCTCGGTTAGTTTTAGCCAAATATCCACATCTAAGCCTATTTGATGGCTGCTGTGGCCAAAATCAAATTGACCGCCGCGGGGCATCGACATATCACCGATGAAAATATTATTGATCCCTTGCTGAGTTAGCTGCTTTGAATAGTGACTGACAAAATTCACGAGATTAGGGTGGCCATAAAAACGCTGCCGCTGACTACGAATAACTTGGTAGCCGTCACCCGTTAACGGCAGTGGCTGTGCGCCTGATAAACAACCATTAGCATAGCCGCCAATAGCTGCAACTTGCCCTTGATAGATGCTGGTGGCGAGCTCCCAAGGATTGGTTCTGGCCTGCAGTGGATAAATGCTTAACAAACTTAATAGCAGTAATATGGTGCTTAATCGTGTCATTGATAAAATTACTCCTACAAGACTGTGAATTAAAGGTATAGGACATGAGCGAGTTAATTAGCGAATGCTTGATAATCAAATCACTTATGAGCTCAACAAAAGTATAGAAGGCGATAGGAATTAGGCGAGTGAATAGCGCGGATTAGTTTGAATGCTTAAATTCTTTTAAGTCGTAGCATTATGACACTAGAGCATCAGGCCTGCGAAGGGGGGGGAGCTCGCAGGCCTGATGTTGTTCTAACTTAATATTATCTCACTTAAAGGGAATGAGGATGACCGTTAACGCTTACGGATCATGCTGGTGTTAATATCCTTAAGGCTTTGACAGCCTGCCAAGGCCATAGTACGGACCAATTCTGTTTTGAGTATACAGATGGCTTTTTCTGCACCCGCTTGCCCGCCCGCAGCTAGGCCATAGGCGTATGTTCTGCCAAGTGATACCGCATTAGCGCCTAAGGCTATCGCTTTAAAAATATCGCTGCCGCGTCTGATGCCGCCATCGACGATGAGCTCGATGTCTGGACCGACTGCTGCTCGAATGTCAGCCACCATTTCAATTGGCGCAGGGGTGCAGTCCAGCTGTCTGCCGCCATGATTTGAAATCATAATGGCCGATGCGCCAATGTGTTTAGCTTTAACTGCATCATCTACCGACATAATGCCTTTGATGGCAAAAGGGCCGCCCCATTGTTTAATCATCTTGGCGGCGTGATCCCAAGTGAGATTTCGCTCCAATAGATTACCCATATACTTAAGGAAGCTTTCGGTATCGCCTGTTGAGGGGGCTGCATTTAGATTAACTAAATCTTTGCCACCTGACATAAAGTAGTTTTTTACCCACAAAGGATGTTTAGCAAATTCCAATAGGCTTTTTAAGCTGAGGTTCATGGGTATGGTTAAGCCATTTTTTATGTCTCGCTCACGATTGCCGCCCACCACGGTATCAACGGTTAAACACATGGCTTGATATTTTGCCGCTTTTGCCCGCTGCATAATTTCTTCATTTAATTGCGGATCCGTCACTACATATACCTGAAACATTTTATTGCCATAACTACTGCTGGCGACCTCTTCAATGGTTTTGGAAGAGAAAGTGGATAAGGTAAACAAAATATCCTGTTTTTCAGCGGCTTTAGCGCCAGCGATATCTGCATCAGCATGAAACATGCGCTGCTGACCCACAGGTGAAATAAAAAATGGTGCCGACATGTCACAGCCCAGTATATGGCTGTGGGTATTGATGTCGGTGACATTAGTGAGACACTTAGGAATAATCTGATATTGATCAAAGGCATTAACATTGTGACTCAAAGACACTTCATCGTCAGCACCGCCTGCCATGTAGTCATACACAGGTAGGGGGAGGTTTTTATGTGCTTGCTGATGTAACTGCCCAATGTTAAAGCATTTTTCTAAAGACTTAGTTAATAACATAGTGGCGGCTCTATACAGGAGTTGATAACGGTTTGCCTTCAAGCATCGCAATAATATTTTGTAAGGCTTTGCCTGCCATTGCTTGACGGCATTCAGCCGTTGCGCTGCCAATATGCGGAGTTAAGGTGACATTTTCAAAATCAAGATAGCCAGAATGGAAATCAGGCTCACCATCAAATACATCTAATCCAGCTGCAGCAATTTTACCGTTTTTTAGTGCATCGATGAGGGCGTTGTCATCAATTAATCCGCCGCGGCCGGTATTGATCAAAATGGCGCCATCGTTGCAATTGGCTAAGCTATCAGCATTGATTATCTGTTGTGATTCAGGGGTGAGTGGGCAATGTAAACTAATGATATCTACAGACGATAACAAGCTCGCCAGACTGTCACAATAATGAGCTTGATAGTTTGCTTCGGCTTCGAGAGATCGTGAGCGATTATAATAATAAATATCCATATTAAAGGCTTTGGCGCGGCGCGCAACGGCTTGGCCTATGCTACCCATTCCCACAATGCCTAACTTTTTACCGTGGACTTGATTTCCCATCATGGCCATTGGGGCTTGTTTAGACCATTTACCGCTGCGTAAAAAGCGCTCATTTGCGCCAAGTCGGCGGCAAGTGGCTAGCAATAACCCAAAGGCTAAGTCGGCAGTATCTTCAGTGACCACCGGGGTGTTAGTTACCGAAATGGAGCGCGCTTTAGCGGCGTTAAGGTCAATATTATCAACGCCAATACCAATATTGGCGATTAATGTAATGGATGTCGGCAAGGTATTAATAAAATCAGAACTAACGGCATCTAATGCCGTTGTTAAGTACACCTTTGCACCTGTAAAAACAGCGTAATCACCTTCAAATACCCGCACTTCGATTGCGGAGCCATTAGCGCTAATTTGCGGTAGAGGTAATGGGCGAGAAAGTACAATAATATCAGTCATTATCTTGTCCTTATTATTATTTTTATGGGCAATCAATTGGTTTTAGGTCACGCCATTTCTGTCATGATTTTTGAAGCTAGTGATTGTTTAGAGTGCCAGTAGCGATGGTTTGTTTCCGCAACAAATGTTGCATTTGAGATGCTTCATGGTCGATATTGATATAAAATTTATAAGCTTAATTGGCTTGCTTTTGTGAACGATAATAACGTGTCTACTATAAATATCACTATTAATCGGTAGAAGAATAGTGTTGTTAAGTGGATAAAAACCTAGGCAGCATTTGTTGCTAGCGTGTGGTTTTTTTAGCCTTTGCCTTTGTAGGGACTATCACTTAATCTAGCCATGATTGACCAATAATAATAAGTTCGAATGAACAAGGACTCTCTGCACTATGTTAACAATTCAACATCTACATAATTGGCGCGCTGAATTACCCAGCGAAATACAGCAGCAAATATCCCACAGGCTTAGCTTTAAAAAATTTCGTAAAGATGAATTTATTTACAACTCTGGTGAAACCTCAAATTGTGGCTTTCAAGTGGTGTCAGGTAAAGTCAAGATTTGTAATTACAATAAAGAAGGTCGAGAGTTAATTGTGGCCATTTTGCATGCAGGTGATTGCTTTGGGGATATCGGATTAATCACCCGCTATAATCGACCTAACTATGCTGTGGCATGCACTGATGTTGAAGTTAATGTATTGTCACATAAAGACTATTTACATTTAAGTCAGCACTTTCCTGAAATGTCGATAGCACTAAACCGCTTTCTATGTACCCGCATTCAATACACTTTTGCCAGTTTAAATGAAGCATTATTACTGCCACTTTATGAAAGATTAGGTGCAGCAATTGTCAGGCTTGCCCTAAGCCGCGGCGCCAAAGAACTTGAAGCCGTCTCTTTACCTGATATATCACAAGAAATGCTCGGGCAAATGGTGGGGGCAACACGGCAAAGCGTCGGGCGTGAATTGAAAAAAATGCAGCAAGAAAACCTGATTCAAATTGAGTACGGTAAAATTTTTATTAATGATATTGATAACATGATCAAATTGTTTGATTTGAATTTGTCACATCAAGCCATAGTGCCGCTTTATTCGACAATGGCAGATACCGCCTAGATATTTGATTGTATTATATTTTATCATCTATTGTGTTAACAGTGCCTCGCAAGGTCTTATGGCTGATATTTGCTACACCTGTCATTGCAATTGAGTTTCGAACCAAACTCAGTGCTTCGCCTTAATTGTCACAAATGTGACAGAAATTAACAAATCATCTATGACAAAGTAGTTAACACTAATAATAAAAACGAGAGTTAACATGCCTAAATTAAGATCATCAAAAGTTGTCGACGGTAAAGGTGCAGCTGCAGCACGTGCACTTTGGTTAGCAGGGGGATTACAGCAAACAGATTTTGGCAAGCCCATGATTGCCGTGGTTAATTCATTTACCGAGTTTGTCCCAGGCCATGTACATTTACAAGACGTCGGCCGCCTAGTGTGTGAGGCTATTTTTGAAGCGGGCGGCATTGCCCGTGAGTTCAATACCATTGCTATCGATGACGGCATTGCCATGGGTCATGACGGTATGCTTTATAGCTTACCGAGCCGTGAAATTATTGCTGACAGCATCGAATATATGATTAATGCTCATTGCGTTGATGCGATGATCTGTATTTCAAACTGCGACAAAATCACCCCTGGCATGTTAATGGCGGGATTAAGGTTAAATATTCCAGTGATATTTGTCTCAGGCGGGCCTATGGAAGCAGGCCGCGTAGTTGAAAAAGATAAAGTTCAGCGTTTTGACCCCATTGATACCTATATTGCCGCTTTCAGTAGTCAGGAACTTGATGGTAAAAGTGCTGAGTTTTTAGAAAATCATGCCTGTCCTACCTGCGGCTCTTGTTCTGGCATGTTTACCGCCAACTCAATGAATTGCTTGGCTGAAGTGTTAGGGCTCGCACTACCGGGCAATGGCTCATTATTGGCGACTCATTCCGATCGTAAAGACTTGTTCACCCGTGCAGCTAAGCAAATCGTAACCAACACCAAAAAGTTCTATTTTGAAGATGACGATTCAGTTTTACCCCGTTCGATTGCGACTCGAGAAGCATTTTTCAATGCAATGAAAGTAGACATTACAATGGGAGGCTCAACCAATACAATTTTACATTTGTTAGCCATGGCCCAAGAAGGTGAGGTAGATTTCAATATTAGTGATATTGACACCTTATCAAGAAAAGTGCCTCACTTATGTAAAGTGTCACCAGCCACCAAAGATTATTACATGGAAGATGTCCATCGCGCTGGCGGCATGATGGCGATAGTTGGTGAATTAGAACGTGCTGGATTAATCGATACTAGTGTTAAATCGGTCGCAGGCGGCACGTTAGCAGAGGTACTCGATTATTGGGATGTACTGCGCACAGATAATCCCGAAGTGCATGAGTATTTTAAAGCTGCCCCCGGAGGAAAGCGAACGATTAAAGCGTACGGTCAGTCACAGCGCTGGAAAGAGTTAGATTTAGACCGTGAAAATGGCTGTATTCGTAATATTGATAACCCTTATAGCACCGAAGGTGGTTTAGCGGTTTTATATGGCAATATTTCTGAAAATGGCTGTATAGTAAAAACTGCAGCAGTGTATGAACATATGCTGGATTTTACCGGAACGGCAAGAGTATTCAATCAGCAAGAAACGGCATTAACCGCCATTGATAATGGTGAAATTCAACCTAACACCATCATCATTATTCGCTACGAAGGCCCCAAGGGCGGACCTGGCATGCAAGAGATGCTTAAACCAACCATGAGCTTAAAAGCTCAAGGGTTAGATGCTAGCTGTGCACTGGTGACAGATGGTCGATACTCTGGTGCATCTGCGGGTCTGTCAGTGGGCCATGTTTCACCTGAGGCGGCTAATCAAGGTGCTATCGGGTTAATTGAAGATGGCGATCAAATACGCATCGATATTCCTAATCGTTCGATTAATTTACTGATCTCTGATACGGCATTGCAGCAACGTCGTGATGCCATGAATGCGTTGCCAAAGGATCAAGCTTGGCAGCCCAATGAACCAAGAACCCGTGTGATCACCCGCGCGTTAAAATCCTATGCAGCGTTTGCTACCAGTGCCGATCGCGGTGGATATCGTGAGCTATAAATGGAGTTATTGATATGGCTTTAGGAATTATTGCGGCATTAGCTGTATTTATATGGATGGCGATGCGCGGCTATAGCATTGTGCTGGCCTCGCTAGTGTGTTCCACCATAGTGATTATCACTAGCGGCATGGCATTTGATAAAGCCATGCTGGAATATTTTCCAACCGGGGCACTGGGGGCATTTACATTTGCGGGACGGTTCTTTTTACTCTTTGCCGCAGGTGCGATGTTTGGTCGTTTATTGGCGGCAACAGGAGCGGCCAATAGTATTGCGAATAAGTTAGTCGACACCTTAGGCGCTGAACGTGTGCTAATTATTACGGTATTATTTTCAGCTTTGCTCACCTATGGTGGCGTGGTGTTGTTTGTGGTTATTTTCACTATGTATCCGCTTGGGGTGCAGCTATTGCAACAAGCGAATGTGCCTAAGCGGTTATTTACTGGTGCCATTGCCTTAGGTATTGGTACGTTCACCATGACCGCTATGCCAGGCTCACCGTCAATACATAATGTGATATCTTCGGTATCGCTAAAAACCGACTTATTTGCCGCAGCGGGATATGGCCTATTCAGTAGCGCCATTATGTTGTCTTTGGGGCTGTGGTATCTTGAAAAGCAGCGTCACATAGCCAAGGCCAATGGTGAGGGTTTTATCCCTTCTGAAAAAGATAAACTGATTTTAGCCAACAATAAGCAAATGGCGATGCCATCTTGGTTTCGTTCAGTCATTCCCATTGCCGCTGTGGTAATTTGTATTGTCTCTCCAAGGATCATCAGTGCTTTAGGCGTTAACGGCATTGAGGTTGTTGACTATGCCAACAGTCAGCCGATAATTTGGCCTTGTATGGCACTCTTGATTGGTATTATTACCACCATAGTGTTGTTTCCACGTATTCTACCCCGCAGTATTACCGAGCTTGGTCAAGGCGCTGAAGAGTCTATATCGCCGTTAATCGCGACTTCAGTTGTCATCGGTTTTGGTGGCGTAGTGAGCCATACCGAAACGTTTGCGCAGTTTTCCCAGTGGATCACCACCTTAGATGTCCCTGTGCTGCTGTCAATTTTTATTGCCGCAAGTTCAGTGTCTGCAATTGTGGGTTCGTCATCAGGTGGCTTGCAAATCTTTTTAGGGACTATGGCGCCTGTTTATTTAGATAAAGGCGTCGATCCAGAGATCTTACATCGGGTTGCTGCTATGGCCAGCGGCGGGTTTGATAGCCTGCCTCATTGCGGCGCGGTAGTAGCGATATTGGCAATAACAGGGCAAACCCATAAAACGGCTTATAAAGATGTCGGAGTCGTGACTGTGGTGTTCCCCGTCATTGCCTGTTTAACCACAATTGGGAGTTATTGGCTGCTTAACACGATATAAGCAGTGGCCTCATAAGGTATGTTTATATGTTATGAGGCTAGGTTTTATGGCTTAATCTGTCTTTTGGACATATTGAGCCGAACAATGCCATTATCTTGAATTCATGACAGCCAAAGCTTGCAAAATCTTTTTAGCCAACCCATTTTAATAAACAAATCCTCGCTATAAATTAGTTGATATTTTATCCCACAGATATCCCAACCGAACAAATGTGGCAGTTTATTGTACAGCGCTAGCGTTACCCTCAAATTAACCTGTATTTCTTTACAAATAATTAACATGGGTTGAAAAATAATAATAGTCAATTTGGGGATTAACTATGTCAAATGTTCAAGCAAACGGAAATTTTAAAAAGTCGTTAATTGCGACAGTGCTGTTATCAATAATTCATGCGCCAGTAATGGCAAATGAGCCACAACAAGAACAAACTCAGTCAGAAAAAAAACAATTTGAAGTAATTGAAGTGACCGCGCAAAAACGCAGCCAGTCTATTAATGAAGTGCCTATGTCGATTTCGGCCTTTAATGCCGAGACATTAGATGAAATAGGTATCGATGACACCACTGATTTAGCCAATATTGTACCTGGGTTTAATTTCAGTGATAGCGCATTTGGGGCACCGGTTTATACCTTGCGTGGGGTGGGTTTCAATGAGTCAAGCGCTCAAGCGACATCAACGGTTGGAGTGTATGTTGATGAAATTGCAGTACCATTTCCTATTATGACCAAAGGCACTAACCTTGACGTCGAACGGGTGGAGATTTTAAAAGGGCCACAAGGCACGCTTTATGGCCGTAACTCAACGGCTGGCGCGGTCAATTATATTGCGGCGAAACCCTCTAAGGATTTTGAAGCCGCCATCAAAGCGGGTATTGCTTCTTATGAAACCATTTCTGCTGAAGGTTACGTGACAGGCGGAATTAGCGACATGGTAAGTGGTCGTCTGGCACTTAAAACGATTCAGTCAGACGAGGGCTGGCAGGAAAGCATTAGCCGTGATGAAACCTTAGGTCGACAAGATAAACTGGCTGTGCGTGGTAGCTTAAACTTTGACTTCAGTGAGGCAACTCAAGCATTGCTGACTATCGGTTATGCTAGCGATAATTCAGAAACAATTGCGCCGCAAAATATTGATTATATTCCCGGTAAAGCAGGGGGCGCGCCGTTTACTGCTTCGATATATCAAACCCAGTTAGATATGGCACAAAATCCACAGAATTTTACCGGCTTAATGGATGATAATGCCAAAGCAGATTGGACTGCTGGACGCACACCGAGCCTTGAACACATCAGCACGAATGTGTCATTGAAAGTTGAGCACGACATTAATGATCAAACCTTATTTACCTCGCTGACTGGCTACTCAAAATTTGAAGATGATGGTTCAGAATACGAGCGAGCTGGTTTTGCAGGGGAAACCATTGCTAATATTAAAAATAACCCACTGAGTGCCGCTACTGAACAAGCCTTTGGAGCAGGATTTGACGGCTACTTATTAGGTCGTTATCAAAATGCCGCCGATTCCGAATACGTTACCATGGACTATGTTTATCAAAATGGTGAAATTGATTCCATATCCCAAGAGTTTCGAGTTAGCCAACAACTTGATAGCCTGGTGTGGATTGCAGGGCTTTATTACAGTAAAAGCGAAGTCGATTACCAAACCCAGCAGGATTGGGGCATAAGTAGTAACGTAAATATTCTGCCAATCCCTGGCTTTGGCTTTAATATTGCTGAAAATGATATTAATCAACAAACCACAACCGCCTCAGTGTTTGCCAGTGCTGACTGGTTTATTACAGATCAATTCACGCTTACCACCGGCTTGCGTTATTCAAAAGATGAAGCGGATTTTACTGGCTGCTCAAGAGATGTTGATGGCGGTTTAGCTGATACTTTTTTTAATTTCTTTTTCGGAACAACGCCCACTAGTGACGTCATCAAAGGTGATGGCTACAACGCAGGCAGTTGCGTTACGGTATTAGATTTTGGAACGCCAGAGGCGAGTGTTGGGGAGGTTAGTGACACATTAAGCGAAGACTCACTTTCATGGCGCCTAGCTGCTAATTATGAGTTTAATGATGATTTATCAGTCTATGCATCTTATAGCCGTGGTTTTAAAGCGGGTAGCTTTCCTTCTTTAGCGGCAGTGACTGATCAACAGTTAGTTCCCGTTGTTCAAGAGCAACTTGACGCTTATGAAATAGGTTTTAAATCAAGCCTAGCCGAGCGTACTCTGCAGTTAAATGGCGCGGCTTTTTATTATGATTACCAAGATAAGCAATTGCTTACCAAAAAAATCGCCCCAGTATTTAACACCGTATTTACCCTGGGTAATATGCCTAAATCTTCGATCACAGGGGTTGAACTTGATGGGCGCTGGTTAGCGACAGATAACTTGACCTTAGGCGCTGCCTACGGCTGGTTAGATTCACAGATTAAACAAGGTGTCGGCTATAACCAACCAGGGCAATATTTAGACTTTAAAGGTTCGCCACTGCCTTTTACGCCAGAGCATCAGTTTAATTTATTTGCCCGTTTTGACTTTGAAATTTCAGCCGGGCTGCAAGGCTTTGTCGGCGCAGATGTAGCATATTCAAGTGAGTCACATGCCGATTTTGAAGGCTCAGTTGATCAAACTCTTGCCGTATCAGACTTTGCAGGCGAGCCTTATGCCGTTGAAATACCAGCAACCGATTATGAGTTTGATGAGCGTTTTATTAACCCGTCTTATACCCTAGTGAATTTACGTTTTGGGGTTGAAGCTGATAGTTGGAAAGCCTTTGCATGGGGTAAAAATATCACTGACGAGTACTACACCAATACCACAGTCAAAAATAATGAAATGTATGCCAAATACCCAGCAATGGGCGCCCAATACGGGGTGACATTTGAATACACATGGTTTTAGTTAAGTATGAGTTAATTGTTAATCAGGCTTAATGCCGAACTAAAGTCATCTCAACAATTACTGCGTTTTGGGATTTTGTTGGGGTGATTTTTAACTTTTAGCAGCGCTAATTTTTACATCACAGTTTTAGGGCGGGGTATAACAAGTAAGTATCGCGAGGGAAATGTTGGTAGCTATTCAGGCCACCGAAGGAACTCGATGGCCACATCTTGCTTAATGCTCTAGAAAACCTTTGTTAGCTTTCTTGGCAGTCTTTGCTGCTTTCTTTTCTTTTGCAGTTAAAAGTGGTTGCTTTTTAGTGTTTTTCTTACTGTCTTGTCCTTTGCTCATGATACTTTCCATTTGTTGTCATGTAACACACCTGAGGCTAGTTTTAATCAACCGGAGGACCCTGTTACTAGTACATTAGACTCAATTGTCGAATATATAAGTAACCATCTTAGTATGGCCCTATAGCAGGGCAATTGATAGTAATAGTTGATATACACTCAGTATATTAACCCCTTTATGTGTTGCTAGGGGGTAGATAAAGCTGTTTGCGTTAAAGTTGGGCCGTAGATATTTTAGTAAACGATGGATCTAACAATTTGATAACCAAGCTTAATGTGTAAAAATATTGAAGACTGCTATAAACAAGGACATGGAGTGAGTCAGTTGCAAAAATGAGTTAAGTAATTACAGGTGTATGGCTTTAAGGCGAGTTTCAGTGGCAATAAAATTCACATTAAATTCGAAGGCTAAGCTAATTTAGTTTGGATAACCCAAGATATTGGCTTGGAGGCCAGCAAATGATGTTAGAAGTAAACCATCAAGAAGATAGCGTTATTTTTGACACCCTAGTCGCAGGGGTTAGAGAGCACAAATATGAACATATGGGGCCAGAAGAAACCAAGCCCTTATCTGTGGTTTGTCGTGATGAACAAGGCACTATTATAGGTGGGATAGCAGGGCGAACTATATACAGAAACTTTCTTATTGAAGTGCTCTGGGTCGACAAAGCAAGCCGAGGCTCAGGTCTTGGCCGTCAATTAATGGCATCGGCAGAACTGGAAGCCAAGAAAAGGGGTTGTGTTGTTGCCCAACTGGATACCTTAGATTACCAAGCGCCAGAGTTTTATAAAAAGCTGGGTTTTAAAGTTGTCGGCAGTGTGGCAGCTTTTCCTGGTAGCCCTGAAAGGATTTTCCTCACCAAAGAATACTAATGCTCACTGAATATTATGGGATTCATTTACAAGGATGTTTGAATGAGATCAAAGGCATTGTTGAATTTATTGTAGAAATAGAAAAGTTAAAGTCGGTAACACCTAATACTAAACCTGTAGGTTTAGAACGCTATGAGAATTCAGCTGAACACAGCTGGCATGTGTGCATTAGTGCGCTGATGTTAAAAGAGTTTGCTAATGAACCCGTTGATATCAATCGGGTGATTAAAATGCTACTACTGCATGATTTTGGTGAAATCGATGCAGGCGATACCATAGTTTATGCCAGCAGCAATACGCATTCGATTGCGGAGCAGCAAGGAGTAGAGCGGTTATTCAAAACCTTGCCAGAATATTTAGCTGACGAATATTTACAGCTTTGGCTTGAGTTCGAAGCAGGTAAAACTGCCGATGCTATATTCGCTAAAGCCATTGATAGAGTGCCGCCGTTACTGCATAACATTCATGGCGGTGGTCATAGTTGGAAAAAGCATAATATTTCAAAGCAGCAAGTCATGTCATTGAATGGTGATCGAATCGCTAAAGGTAGTCATAGTCTATGGACTGAGCTTGAAAAACAGTTAATCAGCGCCGCTGAGCAAGGTTTACTTAAATAGCGCTGGCTCGCTTTAGGTAACAACCGATAATTCTTTCTCATTACTCTCATTACTCTTATTCTCATCGCTCTTCTCACGACTTTTATTGAATAAAAAATAAAAAATAAAAACAATTTCTTGTGTATCTTTATAGTTGCGAAAAATTAGCTACATTTATAAAGAGGCGAAAAATTAGTCACAGAGAAGGATTTCGCCAAAATGACTACAAATGGGAGTGTCATTGAGATGATGAAAAAATTATTAGGGGCTTGCTTACTGGTAACCGTGTTACCGCTAGAGGCAGTTGAAGTTTATAAGTCTGATCTATTAAATTTAGACGTCGGTGGCAATATTCAATTAGGTGTTATCAATAGTGACACTAACGATGGTGACAATACCACCACTGTGTTTGATAACGGCTCTCGATTACATTTTGATTTTAGCAGTTCGGTAAATTCAGACCTTAAATTTAGAGGTTTTTTTGAGTGGTATATTAATGCGGTAGCCCGCAATAGCATTGATAGTTACAACGTTGGTCATAATGCAATCTCGCTAAGTGATGGTAGAAATGAGTTTATGTCACTCAGGCAAGGTTTCTTTGCTGCTCAGCACAGCAAATGGGGAGAGCTGTCTATTGGTAAAAGAATAGGAGCTTATTCGGCAGTGACCTCGGTAACCGATAGGTTTAATGTTTATTCGGCGCTGGCATCATCAACTTATGTATACGGTGATGGTGGCTTAAGTGGCACGGGTCGAGTCGATAATGGTGTTTTCTGGAATAAGCCGTTCGATTTCGATAATCATAGTTTAACGGTTAACCTTCAAGGGCAGTTTATCGACGACACCACAGTGCTTAAAGACGATGAAGATATGCCAGTATTAGATGATGACGGTAATGAAGTCACTCTAACAGCTAAAGGCGGTGAAGCGGCCAGTGTTATTTATGCTTATGATGTAGACAAATTCACCTTTGGCTTAGCGTATGTTAATGACGAGGCTGAAGGGAAAGGTATTAGGATCAGTAACCCTAGGGCCATAGCAGCTTCTTTTAGTTCAACCATGGGTGACTGGTATTTATCTGCGGTAGCCGCACATTCAGAAGGCATGTATCAAGACAACAGTAATCAAATTTTTGAAGGTAAAGGCTACGAAATAGCACTGAGCCGAGACATAGGAAATTGGACTCCAATGATCGGTTGGAACCATATCGAGCCAGATAATTATGATATTGCAGAGCAGAGTCAAGCTAGCCAATATGAGCTTGATTTGTTGATCCTTACCCTTAATTACAATGTGCCATCGTTGGGTTTTTTTGCCTTTATTGAGGGAGTGGTCGATAACGGTAAAAATGCCGACGGCAGCAATAGTAACGACGACTATATTTCAGTGGGTATGTATTACCCTTTTTAAGAAAAAGAGGATACTCGCTTTACTCTACCATTGATGCTTTGAGCGTGGTAATGCACAGGCTCAAAGCATTGTTAGTTTGCCTTCAAATACCTTTAATAACGCCTAAATTCTACCGATTATTACCTGTAATCATTTCCCCTTGTCATCGTTTAGCGTGTGGGTTTTAGTCACAGTTTTACCTTTATCGTTCAGCTTAATTGTTCTATTAGAACAACAGCTAATACTGCCACTCAGGTAAATGTAAAAAATGTAGGTGAAACTTTGCAATTTTGTTGTTAGTGCGTACAATTTACCTAGTAGCTCAATAAAAATGACTTTATGCATCAATTAGGTAGCGCTTATATGGATACTAATAAAAGATCGTTAAACGGAATAACGTTTAATTATGTTCTAGCAAAGGTGGGATTTTTCAGACTTAACAAGGTAATAAAAGTTTCAAGTTTAGTTGTGAGTTCATTGTTACTAAGTAATGTGGCTTTTAGTGAAGAAATTGCTAGTGAAGATATCAATAATTTAGAGTTTATTAGCGTCCCCAAGGGGATGAGTGTATTTGAAAAGTATGGTCTTTCTGATGATCTCCCAAAATTTGGAATGAGCTCATTATCCCAAGGTGAAAACCTGGTTGAACATGCATCTCGAGTCACTGAGTTTGAAGGGAAACAAACAACGTCGGACATATTTTTAGTCCAAAGTACTGACACTAAAGGCAATATTGATTTAAGAATTAAATATGACCCAATTAAGTTAGATAAAGACGAAGATGTCATTGCACGTATCGAAAGTATGACTAAAACCGAGTACCTTTTGCGCCAATACGCTAAAAGCTATGATGAGTCATCAGTTAAGGTGGCAGAAAAGGCTAATGGAGAAGTGGTGATTCGTTTTAACTACTCCAAATACCAACTTCCGCAAAACATTGCTTATTTTCGTTTTATGCAGGTATCCATCACGGCTAAAGACGGCAAGCCAATTAAAATGGAGATTACCAATTCAAAAGACTTCGATTACGAAGGCGTGAAAGTTAAAGACTATTCGCAAACGATTTATTTTACTGAATTGGAAAACGGTAAGCCTTATATCAAAAAGAAAATTGAAATTGCCAAGGGCACTAAAAAAGACAAACCGATCACCTTAACTACAACGGTTACCACAATTGCTTTATATGATAATCAAGATGCCGTGGTGGTGATTGATGCTGACTTACTCGCAACGGTTTCAGATCCGCGCATGCGAGAAGAAAAAGTAGAGCTACAAGCGATGTTCCCAATACTTGCTGACTTGGTGCGTCAACAAGGGATTGATGTGCCATTACCTTACGGTATTTCAGTCGCCTATCGAGATCAAAGTATGGATGTAGGTTTCACTTCATTTGATATTATGGGGTTGGAGTTAGACGAGTTTTTTGACCCAGAAACCACCTTCGGAACCGTAGACGCTAAAAGTGTGTCCCTAAGGGCCGATTTAAATATTTTTCCATTTTGGAATGTGTATGCATTAGTCGGTAAAATTAAAGTCGATGCGGTTATCGATGCCCAGTATACCGGTAATATTCGTGATGTGTTTGTCGATAAATTAGGCTCAGAGTTTAAAGCTGATATTGCTTGTGCCTTTGCTGCTGAAGTCGGAGTACCACTTTGTGAGCCAACCCGTTTTGATGTTCCTTTGGAACTTAATTATGATTTAGTGGGCGCAGGTACCACACTTTCGGTGGGTTATAGGGAGTTTTTTGCTTCAGTTACAGGTACCTATTCGTTCACTAAATTAAGTGGCCAGGATTGGGGCGACGGTATTCTCACCGTGCAACCTATGTTGGGTTACCAGTTACTGGATTACCGTGCTCAGTTTTTTGTTGGTGCAGAATATCAAGCATTAAAAGCTAACATGGAAGGTAATTTAGGTTTTGTTGAAGAGTTGAACCGTGAGTTTACTTTCGATGTAGGTGTTGAGTTGAACCAATGGGCTTATCTAGTCGGCTTTAATAAGCAAATTGGTAAACATTACAATTTAAGTGTGCTGTATAACAAAGGTGAAACCCGTGATGCATATACAGTAAGCTTTAATTATCGCTTCTAAATTAGATAAGTAAGTATTCGGTATCAAGGTAACCGATAGTGAGTAAGTTTTTTACTTAACCACTATCGGTTTTTTTTGCTTATTTTTAGTGAGGCCGTAGCAATCAGTGGGGTCTTAATAATATTTTTGCGCTATTTTCTCTGTTATCAGGGCAAGTGTTATAAAATACGCCTCAAGTTTGAATAATCGAGCATGGGGTTTTAATGAGTCAGATCGTCACACATGAGCAGTACTTTGATAAAAGCTTCAATAAACAACCCATAGACTCAACTGAGGGCTGTGAATTTGAAGAGTGTGAATTTAATGATTGCGACTTTACTGAAGCAGTATTAAAAAATACTAAGTTTTTAAGTTGTACGTTTAATCGCTGTAATTTGAGCTTAATTAAGGTGCCCCGTAGCCGTTTTTTTGAGGTAGATTTTAATGACTGCAAAATGGTGGGTATTGATTGGACTAAAGCGGATTGGCCGTCATTTCATCGTGATGCACAATTAAGCTTTAGCCGTTGTATTCTTAATGACAATTCATTTTTTGGCTTAGTACTAAATGAGTTAAAGCTGATTGAATGCAAGCTGCATGATGTTGATTTTCGTAATGGTGACTTTGCCAATTCCACCATGACTTTTTGTGATTTTACGAATAGTATTTTTATGAAAACCAATTTACAAGCTGTCGACTTTAGTGATTCAACTGACTTTACTATCGATGTGCTACAAAACCGCATTGCCCAAGCTAAGTTCTCACGTTTTGAAGCGCTAAACTTACTTGAGAGTTTAGCTATCGAGCTGGTGGATTAATACAGAATATAAAAAGCGCTATGAGTACACTCTCACTGTCATAGCGCTATCAGTTTTACACTGCTTTTACGTCAATCAACCAGCTTATTTACACCCCAGCTAACCATTACTAAAGCTATCTGCAGCGGCTTGCTCTTGAGTAATATTTGCGGCAATAGTTTTCATGGCTTGGGTTAGTGTCGTCAGTTGCTCTTTGGTAATAGTATAAGGCGGAGTAATGTATATCACGTTGGCAAAAGGTCTTATCCACACACCTAACTCAATAAAGTCTTGCTGCAATTTAGCCGTGTTAACCACGCTATCCATTTCAATTACGCCTACTGCGCCTAATACTCTGACATCCACCACATGCTGATAATCAATAGCTTCAGCAAGTTCAGTCTTCATTTGCAACTCAACATCGCTGACCTGTTGTTGCCATGCGCCAGTTTGTAAAATACTCATACTGGCACTGGCTGCAGCGCATGCTAGCGGATTGCCCATAAAGGTTGGTCCGTGCATAAACACACCAGCAGGGGAGTCACTGACGCCTTTGGCGACTTCATCACTACATAGTGTGGCGGCTAAGCTGATGTAACCGCCGGTTAAGGCTTTACCTAAACACAAAATATCGGCTTCGATATTGGCATATTCATAAGCAAATAACTTGCCGATACGGCCAAATCCCGTAGCGATTTCATCAAGAATGAGCAGGACATGATACTGGTCACATAAGGTTCTAATGGCAGATAAATACTCGGCTGAATAAAAATGCATCCCGCCAGCCGCTTGCATGACGGGTTCAATAATAATGGCGGCAATATCTTGATGATGCTCTGCTAAAATCGCCTCAAGCGCATCAGTATCACCTTGCTTTAAAGCTTCACCGAAAACAGATAGTGGCGCTGGGGCAAAAAGGTGTTCAGTAACCGCTGCGCTAAACATGGTATGCATGCCATTATCAGGATCGCAGACGCTCATCGCGGCAAAGGTATCACCATGATAACCACGCTTAACGGTTAATAAACGCTGCTTTTGTGGTAGCTGTTTACCTTGCCAGTATTGCATGGCCATTTTAATGGCCACTTCAACGGCAATAGAGCCAGAGTCGGCTAAAAAGACTTTGGTTAAATTGGGGCTGGTCATCGCCACTAATTGCTTGCAGAGGTTAACTGCAGGGGCGTGGGTAATACCGCCAAACATTACATGGCTTAGGGTCGTGAGCTGCTGCTGCATCGCTTCAATAATTTCTGGGCGGTTATAGCCATGAATACAGGCCCACCAAGAGCTGGTGCCATCAATGACCTTTTGACCGCTGCTTAAGGTCAGTTCACACCCATCGGCACTATGGACTCCAGTTACGCTGGCAGCTTGACTCATCGAAGTATAGGGATGCCAAATATGCTGTTTATCAAACTCAAAGTCTATAGCTTGAGAGTCTATAGCTTGAGAATCGATTGTCTGGGATGCTTGCTGATAAAATGAGTTGTTCATATTTTAACCGTTAGTCAAGGTGTAATGCGCGATAGCATTGACAGTTTACGTGCTGAAGGTATCCTAACCCAATATAAAGTGAATATAAAACGAATAACAAAGGATTAATCAATGTCATCATTAGCCATCCGTCATGACTGGACCAAAGCTGAAATAGAAGCGTTATTTGCTTTACCAATGAACGATTTACTGTTTAAAGCCCACAGTATTCATCGTGAGACGTTTGATCCTAATGAAGTACAAATTAGTCGTTTATTATCAATTAAAACCGGTGCTTGTCCTGAAGATTGTAAGTATTGCCCTCAAAGTGCCCGTTACGATACCGGTCTTGAAAAAGAGCGTTTATTGGAAATCGAAAAAGTCATCACCGAAGCCAAAAGCGCGAAAGCAGCGGGAGCATCACGTTTTTGTATGGGCGCTGCATGGCGTAACCCTCGCGAGCGCGATATGCCATATTTAACCCAAATGGTTAAAGATGTAAGAGCATTAGGCATGGAAACCTGTATGACACTGGGTATGCTGTCAAAAGAACAGTCTGACGAACTTGCCAAAGCAGGTCTTGATTACTATAACCACAACCTTGATACCTCACCTGAATATTATGGCGATGTGATCACCACCCGTACTTATCAAAACCGTATTGATACTTTAACCAACGTGCGTCAGTCAGGCATGAAAGTGTGTTCTGGCGGTATTGTCGGTATGGGCGAAAAAGCGACAGACAGAGCAGGTTTATTACAACAGCTAGCTAATTTAGAGCAGCATCCTGATTCAGTACCGATTAATATGTTGGTTAAAGTTGCAGGTACGCCATTTGAAAAGATAGATGACTTAGATCCCTTTGAATTTGTGCGCACCATTGCCGTTGCACGTATTATTATGCCTAAATCTCGAGTGCGTTTATCAGCTGGGCGTGAAAGCATGACTGATGAATTACAATCTATGTGTTTCTTTGCTGGTGCTAACTCTATTTTCTACGGTTGTAAGTTACTGACGACACCCAACCCTGAAGAAAACGATGATATGAGCCTATTTAGACGTTTAGGGCTACATCCTGAGCAAGGACCATCAGCTGACATTGAATCTGACACTGCGTTATTGGCTAAAGCCAATGCAAAAAAAGATAAAGCAACGCAACAATTCTTTGATGCCGCGGCGTTATAAAGCGATGCACATTTGTCAGTAGAAGGCAGTATTCATGGCAAATCACCCAATATCATCACGAATAAGTCATCGTTTGCAGCAACTGCAAACCGATGGCTTGCTGAGGCAAAGAAAGTTAGCTGAGTTAGACAAGGCATCGGCTAACAACTTAGCTCGAACAATTCCCAATATTATTGATTTCAGTCACAACGATTACCTTGGGCTGGCCAATGATCCTGAGATGATTGCCGCTATTCATGCTGGCGCGATAAAATATGGTGTTGGCAGTAAAGCATCGCCATTAGTATCTGGATACAGTGAAGCCCACCTAAAGCTTGAACAAGGTTTATGTGAGCTGACCGGTCATGAAGCAGGGCTATTATTTTGCTCTGGATTTAGTGCCAATCAAGCGTTAATCAAAACCTTATTTGAAGCAGGCGATGTGATTATTGCTGATAAGCTTATTCATGCATCAGTGATAGACGGTGTAAAAGACAGCGGCGCTGCACTTAAGCGCTATAAACACAATGATATAACCCATGCAGAGCAGTTACTTAATCGATTTCCTAATAGCGCCTTATTTACCGAAAGCGTTTTTAGTATGGATGGCGATCGTGCGCCATTAGATGCGTTATCGAACTTGTGTAAGCAGCATAATAGTTGGTTAGTGGTTGATGATGCCCATGGTTTTGGAATCAATTATGAAGAGCTTGCTAGCAATCGCTTTAACGTCAGCAGAGCGGCAGTTACACCACAATGCGATATTCAAGTCATTACCTTTGGTAAAGCCCTCGGCTGCCAAGGCGCCTGCGTTTTAGCGTCACAGCAAATTATTGATTATATGGTGGCGCAATCACGGCATTACATTTATTCAACCGCACTGTCACCTGCCAGTGCTCATTTAGCGTTAACAGCGGTTAATTTAACTCAGTCGCAACCTGATAAAGCATCAACATTGTTTGCCAATATTGCCTTCTTTAGGTCGCTTTGTAATGCTAAAAACATTGCGCTAACAGAGTCAATAACCGCCATTCAGCCTGTAATTATCGGTGACAGTGAACGAACTTTAGCAATAGCAAAGGCATTAAAGCAACAAGGTTTACAGGTCGGGGCAATCAGGCCGCCAACAGTGCCTAAAGGGCAGGCAAGGCTGAGAGTGACCATTAATGCCAGCCATAATGCCGAGCAAATAACCCAATTAGTTGATGCACTAGCAGTGCAGTTACCAAGAGAATATTAATGAATCTAGATAACCCCGTAGCGGTTAAATTCTCCCAAGCTGCAGCTACCTATAAACAACACGATGTATTACAGCGCATCACGGCTAGCAGGTTAATAAAACTTGCTAATACTGAGTATAATGCCGATAAAAAAGCAGGTTTAACCGGGCATTTATTGGATTTAGGCTGTGGCCCAGGTACTGACTTTGAATCAAATCACTGCCAGCTAACTAAGGTCACGGCAGTTGATTTATCGCCTCAAATGCTAAATGTGGTGCAGCAGTCTTTTCCGCAATATCACACTGTTTGCGCCGATGCGGCAAACTTACCTATAACTGCAAATAGCATGGACAGTATTTATTCAAACTTAGTTCTGCAGTGGTGTGATGAATTAACCCAAGTATTTAATGAACTTAATAGAGTCATAAAACCTCAAGGCCAAGCCTTTATTAGCGTGGTGAGTGATGGCAGTCTTTCACAGCTTGAAACCCTAGGGCTAGGCCATAATAGTTTTCGTCATTTAGATGACATTATCGCCGCGATAGATACCGAAAAATGGCAAATACTCTCTGCTGAGACCACTACCGAGCAAGTACATTTTGCCGATTTAAAGGCATTACTGTATTCAATTAAAGGGGTCGGGGCGTCAGTGAATGAATACCAAGATAAAAGCTTAACGGATAAAAAAACTAATCGTTTGCGCGGTCGTAAAGATTGGCTCGCGTTAATGGATAAAGCGGAAAGCTTACGTGAAGCAAACGGCTTACCATTGAGCTATAACATCAGCTATTTACAACTTGGTAAGCGTTAAATTTTTAGACAATTGGATATAAACAGTGAAGGGGTTATTTCGATGATTTATTTTGTTACTGGCACTGATACTGACAGCGGAAAAACCCTGATTTCATCGGCGCTACTTAATCTTGCAACAAGAAAAACGGCTCTAGCTAAAATAACTGTCGCTAAAACCACAGAAGCTAAAACCCTCGGCGTCAAACCTATTGCCTCAGGTTGTATTGAAACAGACGCAGGGCTTAGAAATAGCGATGCGCTAAGCCTAATTGAACAATCAACTATCACGCTCGATTACAATCAAATTAACCCTATCGCATTTAAACCCGCCATTGCACCGCATATTGCCGCAAAGCAACAAGGGGTGAGTTTAACTGCCAGTGGCGTTGTTGATTTATTGCCACTTGAAGCACTAAACAGTGCCGAGTTTGCATTAATTGAAGGTGCTGGTGGCTGGAGATTACCTTTAAGTAAAGGCCAATATTTATCGCAATCAGTACAGCAGCTGGCTCAGCAAAATGATGTTGGGGTTATTTTAGTGGTGGGCATGAAGCTTGGTTGTCTTAACCATGCATTATTAACCCAAGAGGCCATTGAAGCTGACGGGCTTAATATTGCAGCTTGGGTCGCTAACCAAGTTGACCCTGAAATGAGTGAAATAGAAGAGAACTTATCAAGTTTAAAAGAGTTAATGACAGCGCCATTCTTAGGTTATGTGCCGTACTTAAGTGAGCCAACAGCTATAAATGCCGCTGTGCATATTGATAACTCGACCTTATAGAGACTTAAGTTTTGATTTTTAGCCTTTGTCTTTTTGCTTACAAGTAGTTGTTTTAGCATTTGATATTTTCAAGGAGAGAAATCATCGAATTTGCACCAGAGTTTACCAAGGCAGAAAAAATACGCAGGGTGGTATTGTATGCCTTGCTGGGCCTTTTCATTTATATCACCCATCAAAAGTGGCTATTTCCTTTTATTTCTTGGTATACGACTACCGCTCACTGTCACACGCCTTTTGGTTTTTCTGGCATCAGGTCAACTCATACCCACCAATGTATAGCGTTCAGTTCGCATGGGAGTATTTATATTATACGATTTTAGATTAGTCGTTTTATCAAGGTAAACTTACCCTTTAAACATGTATTTTGGCTTTTACTGTTCACTCCCCCGCATATTTTTAACATCGCTATGATCTTCTCTTTAAAACCTTATGGAAACCCTACGGCATTGGCCAACCGCTTTGGGTGTTGGGATCTTGAGTTGTTAATGATGCTCAACTGTTAATTATTGTTAGCTTTATTTTGCAGCTAATTAAATATCCGTGACCGCTAACAATGTAAAAATAAGAAAACCCTTAAGTCTGAATATCAACAATGAATATTGAGATCATGATCGCTATGTGAAAATTTGTTCATGCTAGAATCCTGCGCCATTAAAGATGAGATTAATTCCTATTAAGGTTTTTTTAAGGATAGTGTTGATGAAGCAACTTTCGATCAAGTTAATTAGTGCCGCGATTGCCGCGGCATTGTCCCCTCAAGTTATTGCGGATACTGGTGAAATTGTATCGCAAGAAGAAATCAAACAATCTATTTCAAATTTTCATGATGTAATTGTGATTTCTGGTTCTCGTATGGAGCAAACACTTGATCAAGTTGCCGGTTCGGTTGTGGTTATTGATGAAGAATCGATAGCGCGTAATATGAGCACCGACTTTGCTTCATTATTTAGAACAGAAGCTGCCGTTGATGTTAAAGGCGGCGCAGGTAAGCCAAGCTCGGTGACTATTCGTGGTATTGGCGGCAACCGCGTGATGATGGTTAAAGATGGCGTTCGGGTTAATAACCAGTATGCATCACCATTAGGCCCAGGCGCTGAAGGCACAGGCCGCGGATTAACTGAAGTTGAAGGCTTAAAGCAAGTTGAAGTGTTAAAAACTGCAGCATCGACTATGTATGGCTCCGATGCGTTAGGTGGCGTGATGGTCATGACCACTAAAGATGCGGATGATTACTTACGTGGCAGTGATTATTATTTCTCTGCAAATGGCGGCTACACAGGTATGAACGATGAGTTCAGCGGTGGCTTTACTAGCGCATTTGCAGCAGGTGATTTTGATAACCTAGTCAGTTATCAACGTCGTAGTGGTGAAGAACAGCAAAACTACTACAACACATTACCAGATAGTGACTTAGTCACTGACAGCTTATTACTAAAAAGTAAGTATCACTTTAATGATGATACTAATCTGCAGTTAACCGTTGATTACATGAACCAGCAGCTTGACCGCTGGGAAAAATATGCTGATAAAGATGAGTCAATTGATTATGACCGCCAAACTCAAGCGTTAAATACCTCATTACGTTTACGCTCAACGAAAGACCGTATCATTCATGACAATGTTGATTTCGTACTCTATTACGGTAAAACCGACCAAAGTGAAAAACGTGACTACTTTAATGGTATCAGTGGCGCAGACCGAGCAATAACGCAGCACCGTGATTACCAGTTTGATGAATACCGTTTTGGTTTTGCCAGTACTTTTAGTAAGGCATTGTCACTACCCGGTCATGACCACAATATTATTTATGGCGTGGATGTAGAGCAGTCTGAAATGAGCCGCCCACGCAGCTATCAAGATATCGATGAAAATGGCAATTCAACGCCATCTGAAACCGATACCTTCTCATTTGCTGATACGAAAAGTTTACGCGCTGGCATATTTGTTCAAGATGATATGACCTTTTTAGACGGCAAACTAAACGGTATTGTGGGGCTGCGTTACGATTACTTCAAAAACACCCCTGATCAACAGCAAGCTGAAGATGCTGGCCGTGATCCTGAAGATTTTGCCGCGATGAGTGATGGTTTTTGGTCACCTAAGCTTGGCCTTGTATACCACATGACTGAAAACGTGAATGTGTATGCCCAATATGCTTACGGCTACAAAATGCCAACCCCAGATCAAAAGTGGGGTGAGTTAGAAGTCAAAGATGGCGCGATGCCATTCCCTGTTATCATTGAGGCAAACTACGACTTAGAGTCAGAATCAAGTAACACCATTGAAGTGGGTGTTCGTGGTGATCATGGCGACACACGATATGAATTTACCACTTTTTATACTCAAGCTGATAATTACATCGATTGGGAATTTGTGGGGTGTGGCGGCAGGTTCGGCTGTGCAATTCCAAGTTCATTAGAATATCGTTATATCAACTATGACAAAGTGACTCTTTATGGCGCTGAAATGTCTATGAGTCATTGGTTTACTGATGAATTTGAACTATGGGGTAACATTGCTTACACCCATGGCGAAGATCAGAACGGCGATTACTTAAATAGCGTAAGTCCATTAAAAGGTAACTTGGGAGTAAATTATTATACTTACCTAGGTAACACTGAAGCTAACTTTGGCTTAACCATGCGCTTTGCTGATCAAATGGATCGTACAACGGATTTAGATATTTTCCCTATAGCACTGCCAGGTATGGATTTCAACGAAGTGTATAACACGGCAGGCTACGCAGTATTTGATTTGACGGCTAACTTCCATGTGAATGATAACTGGACGGTACGCGCTGGCGTATTTAACCTGTTTGATAAAGAATATATTGAGTATTCTGATGTAGCGGGTCAGTCAAAGTTCTTAATGGGTAATATGGGCGTGACTGAAGAGACTTATTCTCAACCAGGTCGCTACTTTAACGTTAAACTGAGCTACACTTTTTAATGAATTAGAGTCAGTTTACTGAATGAGTTCACTGGATTGAGTGATAAAGAAAGCGTTAAATTCTTATGGGATTTAACGCTTTTTTATTGGCTGATACTCTTATGTAGACATGAGTGCTCCACTCACTTAAATGGGTATTTATAAGTTGACGGCATGCTGATTAATGTCAATGACCGGGAAGCCCCATTATGAATGAATAGCCATTAGCTAAACTTAACAGTTAACTCACTCGCAGCGTTCAAGGTAAGGTTATGAATAAAAGGGATACTGGGCTGAATGAGGGTTATAAATTGCTAACTAATTAAATTAGTTATTGTTCTGCTCCTTAGTGACGATATTAACAAAGATTAATCGCCATCTATCCGCTAAACACTAGGCTTTCTAGCAAATGCTGGTTAGATTTAAGTTTCGATTAATACAAGCTGCCTAGACTCTGCCCGCTACTAAGTTAAGCATTCAGCTGAGGTTAGGCTTAGTGTGGTATTTTTAACTAATCTGTCATTTTATGTCAGTTTTTTCCATTAGACGCTTGAAATATCTTTTTTAGGACATATTATGTCATTAAGTGTTTAATAATATTTTTGCGTTCAAGTCAGCTTGAGCATTGAGCTCAGGCGTTGAGTTTATGTCGGCATGAATGCCAGTTAGGAGTTGTAATGTTACGTATCGGTTTACTAATCGCCACCAACTTAGCCATTTTGCTAGTTGCTTCGATTGTGATGTCTCTGCTTGGTGTAAGCACATCAAGCATGAGTGGTTTATTAATTTTTGCTGCTATGTTTGGTTTTGGCGGCGCATTTATCAGTTTAGCTATCTCTAAGTGGATGGCGAAGAAAACCATGGGTTGTGAAGTTATTACAAACCCTCGTGATAATACTGAACGTTGGTTAGTTGACACCGTTGCTCGTCAAGCGCAGCAAGCTGGGATTAAAATGCCAGAAGTGGCAATTTACCAATCTGAAGAGATGAACGCATTTGCAACGGGCCCAAGTAAAGATAACGCGCTAGTTGCTGTGAGTTCAGGCTTACTTTACGGTATGACCCAAGATGAAATCGAAGGCGTACTGGCTCACGAAGTTAGCCACGTGGCTAACGGTGACATGGTCACCTTGACCCTTATTCAAGGTGTCGTGAATACCTTCGTTATTTTTGCCGCTCGTGTTGTTGCAGGTATTGTGAATAACTTCGTTGCGAGTAATGATGAAGAGGGTGAAGGTCTTGGTATGTTTGCATACATGGCTGTGGTTTTCGTACTTGACATGTTATTTGGTATTTTAGCGTCTATGGTTGTGGCTTACTTCTCTCGTATTCGTGAGTTTAAAGCCGATGAAGGTGCGGCCAAGCTTGCTGGCAAAGATAAGATGATTGCGGCATTAGAGCGTTTAAAAACTGGCCCAGAAACGGGTGCAATGCCAGCGCAAATGTCAGCATTAGGTATTAACGGTAAACGTTCAATGACTGACTTTTTAATGAGCCATCCACCACTAGAAAAACGTATTAGCGCCCTTAGAAATAGTTAATAATGTGATCTTGGTTATAAAAGGAGCTTAATAGCTCCTTTTTTATTGCTTCCCTTTTTATTTTAACTCGTTAATATAACCTTCTTTTCAAGGTGATACATTATGTAACGCTTTTTAGGTGTCAGAGATGATGATTGAATTTTGCCGCTGACTATTTAGTGTTGCTAAATTAACCAGTGTTAGCTAAGTTTATAACTGAGCCTAAAAAAGTCGTTCTGAAAATTGATATCGATTAAAGGTCTCTCTATTAGAGCCTTTTTGACTATCGTAACTGGAGGGTATAATAGTGAGCAATAAAATACTTGTAGCAATGTTTGCAGCAGCTTTAGCTGTAGTAACTTTGTCATCAAATGCATTCGCTGCAGATGAAGTTTTAGCTGATTTCCACGCTGAAATGGGTGGCTGTGAAAGTTGTCATGCTGATGGCGAGCCATCTGCTGACGGTGAGCATGAGTTCGCGCAGTGTCAAGACTGTCACGGAACACTTGCGGAAATGGATGAAAACCATGCGCCACATGATGGCATGTTAATGTGTCAAGACTGTCACGCACCACATGACATGAATGTTGGTGAAAAACCGACTTGTGATAGCTGCCATGATGATGGCCGCGTTGCTAAATAACTGATGATTATTTAGCTTTAAGCAAAGTTTAAAAGCGCTGAAATTCAGCGCTTTTTTATTGCCCCAGTTTTGCTGTTTATAAATAACTTTTATATTTCCGCCGACATTAGCTCAAAGAATAATTCCACATGAATATTCAATTCATGGCTTAGCATTTATCACACTACCTATACGGTATACCTCTAAAGTGGTATTAATTTTCTTTTGTTTTCAACGACATGTGCGTTATTGGTGCGGCTTGGTGCACTTTTGTTGAACAAAAGTAGCGATTTTAAATTTGCCTTATTTGTAAACGGTTTGTAAATCATTAAGTTAGCAATTGGCACGAGATTTGCGACGTTATTGTCATTGAATTTGAGTCACTGAAGGGAAGTTGCATGTCTAATATCCAATCTAGTTGTGCTTATTGCGGCGTCGGCTGCGGAATAAGTGTAACCCCTAGCAGTCTTAACGACATTGGATTTGAGCTTGAAGGTGATCGTACTCACCCAGCCAATAAAGGTCAGTTATGTGCCAAAGGTGAGCGTTTATTAGAAAGCTTAGTCCAGCCAAATAGTTTACGTTATCCCAAATATAAGTCTGGTAAGTCAGTTGCTTGGCCTGAAGCTATCACGACAATTGCTGACACCTTTAAACAAACTATTGCGCAATATGGACCAGACTCAGTTGCATTTTATTTATCAGGGCAACTTTTAACTGAAGATTACTATGTAGCTAATAAATTGGCCAAAGGCTTTATTGGCACGGCGAATGTTGATACCAATTCACGCCTTTGTATGTCTTCTGCTGTAAGTGCGCACATGCGCGCATATGGAGAGGATGTTGTAGCGGGTTGTTATGACGATTTTGAACAGGCACAAGTAATAGTATTAGTGGGTTCAAACGCAGCGTGGACCCATCCGGTTTTATTTCAGCGGATGATTAAAGTCCGCCAGCGTTATGGCACTAAAATTGTCGTAATTGACCCAGCTAAAACTGCTACGGCAAGCCAAGCAGACTTACATCTTCAAATCGCGCCGGGGACAGATACGTTATTATTTAATGGCTTACTGAATTTCATTGCCAAAAATGAAGCGTTAAATCAGCCATATATTGATGCGCACACTGAAAACTTCACTCAAACCTTAGCACACGTTGCCAGTCAAGCCACTGATGTTGAAACACTTGCCCAAGCGTTATTAGTGCCTATTGCTCAGTTGCAGGATTTCTATCAGTTATTTATCTCTCACGCAAAAGTCATGACAGCTAGCTGCCAAGGGGTAAACCAATCTATTGCAGGCACTGACACTAGCAATGCGATAATCAATTGTCACTTAGCTCTTGGTCAGGTTGGTAAGGAAGGTTGTGGTTTCTTTTCACTTACAGGCCAACCGAATGCCATGGGTGGGCGTGAAGTGGGCGGTTTAGCGACACAACTTGCTTGTCATATGGGGTTTTCTGAGCCGGAGCGTCAAGTGTTAGGAGATTTTTGGCAGTCTGAGGTGATCGCGACTGATAAGGGTCTCACAGCCGTTGAATTATTTGATGCTATGGCAGATGGAACAATTAAAGCGGTGTGGATTATGGGCACTAATCCAGTGGTGTCATTGCCTAATACTGCAAAAATAACTGCGGCATTAGAAACCTGTCCTTTTGTGGTGGTGTCTGAGATAACACAAGACTCTGCGACTGCGCAATTAGCCGATGTGTTATTACCTGCACAGGGTTGGTCTGAAAAATGTGGCACTGTCACTAACAGTGAGCGAGTGATTAGCCGCCAACGTGGCTTTATACAAGCTAAAGGCACTGCAAAAGCTGATTGGTGGGCCTTGGCAGAAGTCGCAAAAGCGATGGGTTTTGAACAAAGTTTTAGCTTTAAAAACAGTGCTGCCGTTTTTAAAGAATTTGCCCAGTTATCTAAGCTTGTAAAGCAATCTTTTCCAGGCAAGCAGTTTGATTTAAGCGGTTTGGCTGATTTAACGGATGAGCAATATGATGAGTTACTACCGACGCAGTGGCCTGCTGCTAACCATGGTGCCATAGGGGGCAATAAGCAAAGATTGTTTGCCGATGGCATATTCGCCACCGCATCATCAAAAGCGCAATTTATTGAAACCACTGCAGATTGCCAAATAGCCCCTTTGCCAGCTGGGCAAGTACGCTTAAACAGTGGTCGCAGCCGAGATCAATGGCACACCATGACCCGCACAGGTCATATTGCGGCGCTTAGAGCCAGTATCCCAGAGCCTGTTATTGCTGTTCATTCTTCGACTTTAGCGCAATTAAAATTAATTGAAGACGACTTGGTAACTTTTGCTGCCCCCAATTTATCAATAACCAATTTTGCCGTGGCAAGAGTGGTTGCAGATGACTCCCAAGCGCCAGACTTGGGGTTTATGTCAATGCATTGGTCTGAGCAGTTCTCGTTAGGTAAGGGCGTTAATACCCCACTTGATAGTCAGTTTGACCCTTACTCAAAACAGCCAGCGTTTAAATGCCAACCCGTGTCGTTAACTAAAGTTGCTGTGACATTGCAAGGGATCGTTTTTGGTCTGCATGATCCACACATGCAAGGCCTGAACTGGAATGTTCAGCAAACATTAACCACTGGCAGTTGTTATCACATCGGTTTTGAAAATACAGATGCAGCATTTGCTTATCAGTCAACGGTACACGCTTTAAAATGGACAATTTCCCTTGCTAGTCAGCAAATTATCCATGTGCATTGCAATATCAGTAACGGCTTGTTGGTATCACTGAAACTGTTAAGTCGCACAAAGGTCGCTGTTTCCCTTGAAGCGATGAATTTGCTTATTGGTCAAACAGTAGATGTTGCATTAATGCGTCAATTACATCAGCTGATTAAAGCTGGTAACAGCCCACTAATTTGTGCCTGTACCGGTGTCACACAAGCCAATATTGAATATGCCATGCTGCAAAAACTTGATAATGCAGTATTCAGTAAACGTGCTTTAGCATCTGATTTTACTAGCGCCACAGCGATTAACACTGATATCACACAAGCAGATTTTGATAAGGCGTTAGATGAAACCCAAACAGAGCTAGGCTGCGGCAGACAATGTGGTAGCTGCCACAGTGAAGTGGGTCAATGTGCCAATGATATTTGGCATATTGCTTTAGCTGAGATAACGACTGAGTTGTCAGAGCAAGAACGTAAATCAGCCCAAGAGGAGGTGGCGTAATGAGTCATACATTGAATAAGCTAATTAACTTTAATAGCGCAGCCGCTAATAATGATTTGATTTCGGGTGATGTCGAAATTGTCGGTGCAGGTTGCGGGCAATTAGATTTAATGACCATTAAAGCCGCCAGAATAGTGTCTCAAGCTGAGGCGCTGGTTTATGACAGCTTGGTCAGCAGCGATATTCTTTCATTAGTCTCTGCAGATTGTCAGCGCCACTTTGTGGGTAAACGTTGTGGTCAGCCAAGTTATAAGCAAGATGATATAAACGCTTTACTAGCAAAGCTTGCCACACAAGGACTCAAAGTTGTACGTTTAAAAGGTGGCGATCCGCATATTTTTGGGCGCGGGGCTGAAGAGTCTCTGTATCTTGCTAAATTAGGGATCGCTAGCCGATTTACCCCTGGTATTACAGCAGCTTTAGGCTGCGCCTCAACCACAGGTATTCCGCTAACGTACCGCGGCATGGCTCGTTCAGTCACGTTAGTCACTGGTACCCGCATTACAAATGATGGGCTAGATCAGGCTCCAACTCATTGGAAAGGCTTATTAGAAGCACAATCTACCTTAGTTTTTTACATGGGCAAGGAGCAAGCAGCAGCAATTTCAGCAGGACTTATGTCTGTTAAAGCTGAGGCAAACTTACCCGTGGCACTTGTCACCAATGGCGGCAGACCTAATCAGTTAATCACTTATGCCAATGTTAGCAATATGGCCAAGCAAGCGACATTAATTAAAGACAGTGGCCCAACCTTAATCATCATTGGTGAAGTGGTTGCAGTGGGTCAAGAATTAGCTGGCTTATTGTCTGATATAAAAGCCAAGCCAACAGATTTTGTGGAGGTGGCTTATGGTTGAGCAACAAACGCAAGATATGCTTAATGCCGCTGATTTTGATAGCCGTAAGCTCATCAAAGCAATGGGCAAAGGGGTTAAAGGTAGCCGCAGTTTGAATTTTGCTGAAGCCGCTTACTTGATTAAAGGTTTTGCAAGTGGTGACATTTCTACTGCGCAAATGGCGGCAGCGATGATGCTTATGCGAGTGCGAGGTGAGTCAGTTGAAGAACTTGCTGGTGTAGCGTCTGGGCTAAAGCAGTTGGTTTCTTCTCAGTGGAAAACTATTAAAGCAGATATTGATTGGCCGGTATATGCCGGTAAGCGCGAGCAGTTACCTTGGTTATTATTAGCGGCAAAAATGCTGGCTAAACAAGGTAAAACCATTGTATTACATGGAGATAGTCAATCATTACCTCATCGTCGTCATGTTGAATCATATATTGCGGCTTTAGATATTCCTAAATGTGACAACGCCGAAACCGCCGCAGAAATGTTAGCGAAAACAGGGCTGATTTACCTTAACAGCGCAGATGTTATTCCAGTATTAAATGATTGCCGCGCTTTACATCAAGAGTTGGGTTTACGAAGTTTTATTCAAATGTCTGTTCGCTGCGTTAACCCGTGTAATGCAGCATTTAGCCTACGCAGTTATTTTCATCCTGGATTAGATAAATTGCATCATCAAGTGGCAGCGCTTTTGGCAAAGGATAGCTGCCAAAGAGAAGCGGCAGATATTGCTATTTTTAAAGGCCTGCAGGGGGAGACAGAAATCAACCCTCGTGTCAGTACTCGGGTAGGTTTACTGCGTTTTAATGGCCAACATGAAGCTAACTTTGCAGAGATTAATCTGCCTACCCAACTTGAGGCATTTGTGGGGGCAAAGCTTGGTCAAGCTGATTTGTCTGCTGCTGTACTGGCGCAACTTTGGCGGGCTGAAGACATTGCTGAGGCCGATTTATCAACGGCACAATTACAGCAAGCGATAGCCAGTGTCACCGCCACGATAGCGCTGGTAAATGTGCTATGTAATAAAGGATTAGCTATTAATGATGCCTTAGAACATGCCAAAAAAGTCTGGTTTGAGCGAAATAAATATGTCATTCAAGACTCAAATGTCATGGGGTCGTCCCTTTGGCAACATATTGAAAATAACGTTATTCCGTCAACTCGTCATGCAGTAAGGAGTTAAGCATATGGTTAATTATATCTATTGTGACCCATCATTTAATAACAATGCATTGCTGACAGATTATAAAATCCAACTAAATCAGTTTCAGGCATGTGTAGAAGTAACAAGCCTCAGCCAACTAGAACAAAATGTGCTTAAAGGAAACGGATCATGTTTAGTATTTCTAACCAATGAGTTACAACCCTTGCAGCAAGCATTTATTGAGCGTTTGTTATCGAATACGGCTTTACCCATTATTGTGAATGCTCAGCATTGGGATGAAAATCATCTAGCCAGTTTGTTACTTTGTGGCAGGGTGACTTTCGTACCCGAGCAGCTGTCAGCAAAACGCTTAAGCTCTTTAGTTAACCTAGCAAAAATTCGCTTTGATAATGCTTCAAATATGCTCGAAAAAGTGAAGCAATTAGATGAGAAATGTGTCGCGATGAAGCTGGTGTCAAAAGCCAAGTCGTTACTGCAATTGCAGGGTATTAGCGAAAAAATAGCGCATGAATTGATCCAAAAACAGGCTATGAGCAAGGGGGTAACCGTAGCTGAAATGGCAAAAAGTATCATTGCAGCGGCAAAACAAATTGAAGCAAATCAAAGAGGGACGAACCGAATGCAACAATTTGGTGCGAGTGCGCCTGTGGTGACCAGTATAGCCTAGTATCTTTTTAGGCTAATACATTATTTTGTATATTTACAATGACTTACGATTTTATGTTTGTTGGCATAGTCAATGCTTAGTATTTGCTAGATCGTGTGAGCAATTAAGTTGTGTGCAGCATTAGCTGGCATTAATAAATCGCTGTGTAAATAAATAACCGTGGAAATAAAGAGTTTAGGTCAAGCGTTATCATCATGACAAACTGTAGCTTGAATCTCTAACTTCTAAATGCAATGGCGCGTGCACGTAATCGTCGTTAATCGAGACGCTATAACAGTGTAGTTTAAACAGTTTATAGTTAAAATTTGAAGGCTTTTGGCAATGGCGCCAGCTCTGTTAACCCAGAGGCTGGCGCTTTTTTGTTTTTAGGGCTTTAACAAAAATTCAAGGAGCCTTCTATGGCAAATGCAAAATCCAAGCTGGTAGTAATAGGTAATGGCATGGTGGGTCATCACTTTATCGAGCAATTATGTAGTCAAGGGTTGCAGCAGCAATTTGATATTGAAGTGTTTGGTGAAGAGCCCCGACCTGCATACGATAGGGTGCAACTGTCAAAATATTTTGAAACCGGTAGTGCCGATGAATTGATGCTAACTAGCGCTGAGGATTATCAAGATTGGGGGGTAAAGTTGCACCTTGATAGCCGAATTACCGTGCTAGATACCGCCAATAAAACCGTGACCACAGAAGCGGGCATAACGACAGCCTATGACAGTTTAGTCCTTGCAACAGGATCTTATCCATTTGTCCCACCTATTGCTGGTAACGATAGAGAAAGCTGTGTGGTGTACCGCACCATAGAAGATTTACAAGACATTGAAGCTGCGGCGAAAAAATCTAAAGTTGGCGTGGTAGTCGGTGGCGGCTTATTAGGCCTTGAAGCGGCAAATGCATTAATGGCCCTTGGCGTAACAACTCATGTTGTTGAATTTGCACCACAGTTAATGCCAGTACAATTAAATGATAAAGCGGGTGACTTACTTAAAAGTAAAATTAATGACTTAGGTGTATCAGTACATACCTCTAAAGCCACCACCGCCATTATCGATGGTGAGAGCGCACAGCACCGCATGACATTCAACGATGATAGTTTTCTTGAAACTGACATGATTGTGTTTTCTGCCGGTATTCGACCTCAAGATGCATTAGCGAGAAGCAGCGGTATGCAAATGGGTGATCGCGGCGGCATTGCAATTGATGATAACTGCTTAACCTCAGCTCCCGATGTTTATGCCATCGGTGAATGTGCATTATGGCAAAACCGCATTTTTGGCCTAGTTGCCCCAGGTTATCAAATGGCGCGAGTCGCTGTGTCGCATTTAGCGGCAGGAGTTGCTAAGGCGCCTGCGCCATCATTGGCATTTACTGGTGCGGATATGAGCACCAAACTCAAGCTATTAGGTGTTGATGTTGCCGCTATTGGTGAAAGCCGCGGTTTCGACAATGCGCAATTTGTGGAGTTATCTGACAATCAATCAGGCATATATAAAAAGCTGTGGTTAGATGAGTCGGGTCAATATCTTAAAGGCGCAGTATTAGTGGGCGATAACAGTGATTATGCCCGTTTACTGGATTTGTATTTATCGCAAGATGCAATTGAAGGCAATGCGGTTGAATTATTAATGACGGGTGATGAAACGGCGCTTGAATTAAAAGACAGCTCAATAGTTTGTTCTTGTCATCAAGTGACTAAGGCTGATATCGCCACTTCAGTGACCAAAGGCAATCATACCATTGCTGAAATCAAGACCTGCACCCGAGCCGCATCTGGCTGTGGTGGTTGCGCGCCATTGGTGAAGAAAATCATGGATGAAGCGCTCGTAGCAGAAGGGGTTGAGTGCAATACTGGCATTTGTGAGCATTTTGAACAGGATAGACAGTCTTTGTATCACTTGTGCCAAGTTGAAAACATTACTGACTTTGAGACGTTAATTACTCGCCATGGTAAACACGCTGGTACCAATGCTGGGTCGACGTTTGGTTGTGACATTTGTAAGCCCGCAGCAGGGTCAATTTTTGCTTCATTGCAGAATAAATATGTTTTAAACCAAGAGAGCAGTCATGTTCAGTTGCAAGATACTAACGATGCCTATCTTGGCAATATACAAAAAGATGGTACTTACTCTGTGGTGCCGCGAATTGCAGGTGGTGAAATTACCCCTGATGGATTAATTGCCATTGGCGCCGTAGCCAAAGAATATGACTTGTACACCAAAATCACTGGTGGTCAGCGAATCGACTTATTTGGCGCAAAATTATCAGAGTTACCGAGTATTTGGGGCAAATTAATTGCTGCCGGGTTTGAAACCGGTCATGCCTACGGTAAATCGCTGCGTACGGTTAAATCTTGTGTGGGTAGTACTTGGTGTCGTTATGGTGTTCAAGACTCTGTGTCTACAGCCATTGATTTAGAGAACCGCTATAAAGGCTTACGTGCGCCCCATAAAATTAAGTTTGCAGTCTCGGGTTGTACTCGAGAATGCGCAGAAGCCCAAAGCAAAGATATTGGTGTTATCGCAACCGATAAAGGTTGGAACTTATATGTTGCTGGGAATGGCGGTATGCGCCCACGTCATGGTGATTTATTTGCTACCGATTTAGATACCGATACCTTAGTCAAATATATCGACAGAGTTCTGATGTTTTATATAAAAACCGCTGATAAATTACAACGCACTTCAGTGTGGATGGAGTCGCTTGAAGGTGGTTTAGCATATCTACAGTCGGTGGTGATACAAGATAGTTTAGGCCTTGCTGCAGAGCTTGATAGTCAAATGGCCAAAGTGGTCGCGGCTTATCAATGTGAGTGGAAAACCAGTCTTGAAAAACCTGAATATCTTGCCCGTTTTAATGAGTTCGTTAACCCTGATGCTCAGCCTGAAGGTGAAACACACCTGTATCATCGCGCCCGTCAGCAGCGTTTTCCTGCTATGTCGTCTACCGGTGCAGGAAACATTGCGATTAAAGAAATTGAATCAGAATTAGAATCAGAAATTGCGGAGGAGTTGGTATGAGTTGGGTGAATGTATGTAATGAGTCTACTTTACCGCAAGGGACCGGTATTGCCGCATGGGTTGCTGGTAAAGCCGTCGCCATTTTTGATTTAGGAAAACACGGTTTATTTGCCATTGATAATGTTGACCCTGCAACAGGGGTGAGTTTGTTAGCACGTGGGCTAATTTGCGAGGTTGAAGGTAAGTTATGTGTGGCTTCTCCGCTATATAAACAGCATTACAGCTTAGCAACAGGTATCTGTCTAGAAGACAATGCTTTGGTTGCTTCGCCATACGAAATTAAAAAGGAAGCTGGCCAGGTATTGGTTTTAGCTAAATAAAAGGACGTGCAGTATGAGTTCTCAGAAATTTAATCTATTTTCGTTTTCGGGCAAGATGAAAGTCTTGCATCTGAGTTGGGTGGCATTTTTTATCACTTTTGTGGTGTGGTTTAACGCTGCACCTTTACTCAGTGTTATTGCAGACAGCTTAGGACTAACAAAGTCATAAATCAAAACCTTACTTATTTTGAATGTGGCGTTAACGATTCCTGCTCGGGTTATTATCGGCATGGTGACCGACAAATACGGCCCGAGACTGACTTATTCAGTATTAATGGGGGTCTGTTCCATACCTTGTTTTATGTTTGCAGTTGCCGACTCGTTCGAGCAATTAGCCATGGCTCGGTTCCTGATTGGCTTTATTGGTGCGGGTTTTGTTATTGGTATTCGTATTGTCAGTGAATGGTTTCCTGCAAAAGAGTTAGGCACGGCCGAAGGTGTTTATGGCGGTTGGGGCAACTTTGGTAGCGCAGCTGCAGCGTTTACTTTACCTGCGGTGGCCATTTACTTTGGCGGCGAAGATGGCTGGCGTTATGCCATTGGGCTTACGGGAGTTATGAGCTTCTTATTTGCTTTTTGTCTATTATTTTAACGTCACAGATACTCCAAAGGGCTCGACTTACTTTAAACCGAAAAAAGCGGGTGGCTTAGAGGTAACCAGTAAAGGTGATTTCGCACTGCTAATTTTCATGAAGATCCCGATGTATGCAACACTTGCTCTACTGGCATGGAAGTTATCTCCAGCAGGCGTGAGTATGCTTGAGCAACAAATGACCTATATCATTTATGCTTCATTAGTCGTCATTTTCATTTTTGATGTTTATAAAACCTATGAAGTGAATAAAGATATTTTTGTTAAAGAAGTGCCTGAGTTTGAACGTTATAAGTTTAAACAGGTGGCTGTACTTAATGTGCTTTATTTTACGACTTTTGGATCAGAACTCGCCGTAGTGTCAATGTTGCCACTGTTTTTTGCTGAGACATTTGATTTAGGGATGGCACAAGCGGGTATGGTTGCCTCTAGCTATGCCTTTATGAACTTAATGTCTCGTCCGGGCGGTGGTTGGTTAAGTGATAAGTTTGGCCGTAAGACAACATTGATGATTTTAACTGCCGGTCTAGCTGTTGGTTACTTTGCCGTCAGTCTCATTGATGGTACTTGGTCATTACCTTTAGCTATTGTGGTGGTAATGGCGTGTTCATTCTTCGTTCAAGGCGGTGAAGGTGCTGTGTTTGCTGCAGTGCCACTGATTAAACGTCGATTAACAGGGCAAATAGCAGGCATGACAGGTGCTTATGGTAATGTCGGCGCGGTGTTCTTTTTAACGGTCTACTCTATGGTACCGACACCCGTGTTCTTTAATGTTATTGCTGTCAGTGCGGTGCTAGGGTTTATTACTTTATTCTTCATGACTGAACCCAAAGGCCATATCGCTGAGGTGAATGAAGAAGGTGAAGTTACCTTGATTAGCGTTAACTAGTTTATATTATTGGCTATGACTTAATATAAATAATGCTAAACGCTATTGTTACTAACCCTGAAAACACTGCTAATGAATTTAGCGGTGTTGTCGTTTTTATTAAAAGGTGGACATTGGGTGATTAATGCTAATTTTGAGTCTAAATCAGGGTCTGAACTTAAGACTGAATCTAATGTAAAGCTGCATGAAGAAAATAGAACCTAAGATCAACTGCCTATATCGGGCGTGTTGGAAGTAAAGGCGGGTCAAGTCTCAGATAAAGGCAGAAAAGCGGATAATGAAGATGCTATAGGCATTAAAATTCCTTCAGGTTTAATGTTAACCACCAAAGGTATTGTGAGTGTTATCAGCGATGGGGTTAGCGCAGCTGAAGGTGGTGCAAAAGCCTCTGCCATCAGTGTGAGTAACTTTATCGCTGATTACTATTCAACGCCTGAATCCTGGAGCGTTCAAACATCCAGTACCCGTGTTCTTACGGCGTTAAATCGGTGGTTGTATGGCTTAGGGCAAGATTATCGCGATGCCAGAAAAGGCTATGTGTGTACGTTTAGTGCATTGGTTTTCAAGTCTTGCTCGGCGCATATGCTGCATGTTGGTGACTCACGAATCTATCGTTTTCGCGATGGTGAGTTAATGAAGGTAAGTCGTGATCACAGCACTTCAGTAAATCAATTTTCCAGTTATCTTACCCGCGCTATTGGCATGGATGTAAAGTTAGATGTTGATTATAAGCAGGTTAACCTTGCTTTAGATGACATGTATTTACTGACGACGGATGGTATTCATGATGTGGTGACCGATCATGAATTGTCGAAAATGTTGATTCATCTACAGCAAAGCCACGCTGAAATTACTGACGAATTATGTGAAGCATTTTGTCAAAAAATGGTCGATAAAGCCTATCTGTTAGACAGCCAAGATAACCTCAGTGCGCAGTTAATTTCAATCTCACAGCTGCCAACTCAAGCTATTGACGATGTTTATCATAAACTCGCCAGCCGACCTTTTCCGCCGCCACTATCAGTAGGGATGAAGTTAGATGGCTATGAAGTGACGGGGATTATTCATCAAAGTCAGCGCAGCCAAGTTTATGTGGTAAAAGACAAGCAAGGTATTGAAAAGTGCATGAAAACGCCGTCGGTAAATTACATTGATGACGGGGCTTATATTGAACGTTCTATGCTTGAAAGTTGGATAGGGCACCGTATTAATAGCATTCATGTGGTTAACGTTGTCGATCATCATATGCCTAAATCAGCGCTGTACTATCTCACTGATTATTTACAAGGGTTGAGCTTAGCTGATTGGATGACGCAACATAAACGCGGCCCGGTTGAAGATGTGCTGCAGCTTTTAAAACAAGTTGAGGCGGGTATTCGCGCTTTTCATCGTAAAGAAACCCTGCATCAAGATTTAAAGCCGGACAATATTTTCATCACTCGAGAGGGGATTGTTAAAATTATCGATTTTGGTGCCTGTTACATTAAAGGTATTGCTGAAATCACCACCCCGCTTAAACGCGATACCATTCTGGGCACTGCAGATTATACTGCGCCTGAGGTCATACTGGGTTATCAATCTGATGGCCGTGCCGATTTATTCTCTTTTGCTGTTATCGCTTATGAGATGTTGGCCGGTGAACAACCCTTTAAAGGCCAATTAGGTAAATGCTTAAGCCGAAAAGATTTTGAAAAACTGGTTTATATACCTGTTTATGCAACCAATCCTATGGTGCCTGAGTGGATGGATAAAGCATTAGAAAAAGCATTATCCATAGAACCCGCTACACGTTTTGCTGATAGTAGTGAATTTTTACATGCGTTAACGACTCCTGCCTCAACCACTTCAAAAACGTCTATTCCGTTTATTCAGCGTAATCCCATTAAGTTTTGGCAAACGCTGAGCGTGACATTATTTCTTTGGTCGATGTATTTATTATTTAAATAAATGACTCAGCCAGCATTGTTTCTCATCTTTTTATCGTCCTAAAGTTTTGATTTTAACTCCTGGTAAGATTTTAATACTAGAGGATGATTCGAACAAGAAATAGTCAGCCCATACTCTTATGGTGAAGGTATTGAAAGAATAACGTCTTTCATTCTAATAAGGATATGAAGCATGGATATGCAACCGCCAATAATAACAACTCATCGAAAAAACCGCCCCAGAGCACATTCTACAATATTCGCCGCGTTACTATTTTTGGTCATGAACCTCGTGAGCCTACCGAGCTATAGTCAGCCAGATTTGAGTCACTTTAATGAGCTTTCTAGCTTCGAAAATACGACTCAAGTGAGCCAAGATGGTTTTGATCATGATTTAACACTGGATCAATCAGGTGTTGGCCACCAACTTTATGCTCAACAATTGGGCCACACTAATTCCATTCAAGTTAACCAACAAGGGTCGCAACAATATTCTGCTGTTTATCAGTCTGGTGCCAATATCGAAGCTGAAATTTTGCAGATGGGGGCCGGTAATGTGCTGGTGTCATATCAAGATGGTGACAACCTTTATGTGGATATTATGCAAACAGGCACTGCAAACGTGGCGTTGATAAAACAAAGCGGATTCGATAATTCAATTGGCATAAAACAATATGGTTCTGGCCTTGCCGTAGGCGTGCTGCAATGGGGTAATGGGCAACATGTTGCAATAACCCAAGGGAAGTAACAAACAAAGCGTAAAAGGAAATACCACGATGAAACAAACATATATAGCGATATTGATTACAGCAACATTAGGTTTAACTAGCGCATTTGCCAGTGACAGTAATACGGCAATTGTGGATCAATGGGGCCAGGATAATGCCGTTACAGTGACCCAGCAGCTTAATAGCGAAGGTAATACAGCGATCATTGATCAAGATGGTTCATTAAATACCGCCGATATTGTCCAACAAGATACCTCGGACTCTTCAGCAATCATCACCCAAAAGGGTGATGAAAACCACGCTGAAATTTATCAGCATCATTCAACAGAAACTGCATCGGCAGTAATAAACTCCGAAGGTAACGGTAATAGCGCTGCAATCGAGCAGCAATATTATAATGGCTTTAATGCGACCGCGACGGTGAATCAGCTGGGTGATAGCAATAGTGCTAAAGTCATGCAAAACAATGCCGATGGCGCGCTATC
>NZ_JBFRKG010000025.1:88027-137208 GCF_041469325.1 Shewanella sp. 10N.286.51.B8 | reverse complement strand
CCACTTGGCGATATCCCAATCTAAAGCTTTTTCGAAAAACCCGCTAATGCCAGCCTTTCTATATAATGGTACGGGAAGAGAGACTTGAACTCTCACACCTTACGGCACCAGAACCTAAATCTGGCGTGTCTACCAATTCCACCACTCCCGCACTGACTCTGTTTAACATCCAGAACACGATGCTCATTTAACCTTGAGAAGGTAGCCAGTCATATTTCTAAAACCTTGCGGCCTTAACTAACCAGCGAATCTCTAGTTTGACATCTTGAGAAGATGGTAGCAATGGCGGGACTTGAACCTGCGACCCCAGCATTATGAATGCTGTGCTCTAACCAGCTGAGCTACATTGCCACTTTATCTTTCGTTGCCCTCGTCGTGAGGACGGGGCGTATTATGCTTATTCAGCGTATCGAGGTCAACTGCTTTTTTTAGCTATTTTCATCAATTGGCACTGTTCGGCTATAAGTTCACCAAACTGCGTAGCAAATCGGCATATTTGACCAAAAAAGTTAACCTCGACCGCTTGTTTGACTAATTAAAGTCTGCAAATACTATTTATACGTTGAATAAGAAATGCATTACATCGCCATCTTTAACGATATAAGCTTTACCTTCTACGCGTAACTTACCTGCTTCTTTAGCACCTGCTTCACCATTAAACTCGATAAAGTCATCATAGGCCATTACTTGGGCGCGAATAAAGCCACGCTCAAAGTCGGTGTGGATCACACCAGCAGCTTGTGGCGCACTGGCGCCTACTGGCACAGTCCATGCTCTTACTTCTTTTACACCTGCAGTAAAGTAAGTCTGTAAGTCCAATAATTCATAACCACCACGAATAACGCGATCAAGCCCTGGCTCATCAAGACCAAGGTCTGCCATAAACTCATCACGCTCTTCAGCGTCCATCTCAGCAAGCTCAGACTCAATAGCAGCACATACTGCAACCACCACGGCGTTTTCTGTCGCGGCAATGGCTTTAACAGCATCTAAATGTGGATTATTCTCAAATCCATCTTCAGATACGTTAGCAATGTACATGGTTGGCTTTAGGGTTAAGAAGTTAAGGTAGGCAATTGCAGCCATTTCTTCTTTGCTTAACTCTAATGAACGCAGCATTTGGCCTTCATCTAAAGTTGGACGCATTTTTTCAAGTACTTCTACTTCAAACTTAGCATCTTTGTCGCCGCCTTTAGCGCGCTTTTGCTGACGGAAGATAGCACGCTCTAAGCTGTCTAAATCCGCTAACGCAAGTTCAGTGTTGATAACATCAATATCGCCTGCAGGGTCAACCTTGTTAGCAACATGAACGATGTTGTCATCTTCAAAACAACGTACAACGTGACCAATGGCATCCGTTTCACGAATGTTAGCTAGGAACTTGTTACCTAAACCTTCACCTTTTGATGCGCCAGCAACTAAACCTGCAATATCCACAAATTCCATTGTAGTCGGTAAAATACGTTCTGGATTAACAATCGCTGCTAATGCATCTAAACGTGGATCAGGTACTGGAACCACACCCGTATTTGGCTCAATGGTACAAAACGGGAAGTTAGCAGCTTCGATTCCTGCTTTAGTTAACGCATTAAATAGTGTTGACTTACCAACATTTGGCAAACCCACAATGCCGCATTTAAAACCCATATTTTTACCTTTATATAATTAAACTCACCTAGGAAGTGGTAAGTTGTGTCAAATCAATAATCAAAGCGCGGCTAATTTAGAGCGCTTTGAATGTGTGTAATCGGTGCATCGCTTTCGCCATGTCTTGTTTAAACAATATTTCAGTTGAACGCACCGCTTCATCTATTGCTGCGTCCATCTTTTCTTGATCGTTCGCTGGCGCTTTACCTAAGACATAACCACTGACGCGGTTTTTATCTCCAGGGTGACCAATACCAATACGTAATCGGTAAAAGCCTTTTTCATTGGCAAGCTTAGCAATAATATCTTTTAAGCCGTTATGACCACCATGACCACCGCCCAATTTAAACTTGGCAACGCCCGGCTCCATATCAAGCTCATCATGGGCCACTAATATCTCTTCAGGTAAAATACGAAAAAAGTTCGCTAATGCGCCCACTGACTTACCGCTTAAATTCATAAACGTAGTAGGTATAAGTAGACGCACATCTTTACCATCAATAGTGACTCTGGCGGTTAAGCCAAAATATTTACTGTCTGGCGCTAAGGTGGCGCCACATAAACGCGCTAACTCTTGTACATACCATGCACCCGCATTATGACGAGTGTGGGCGTATTCTGCACCTGGGTTAGCAAGGCCGACAATTAGTTTTATTTGACTCATTAGCACTCAATTTCAGTGGTTAAATGACTGCGTTATCTTCAATATCATTTATCCATCTTAATAGTTATAGACTAAGATTTTGTGATTTGAAGGCGCTAAAGCGCGGCATTTTAACACTCAAAACTGAACTCAACAAATACACTGTGATAATTAGACAGAATGGGGATAACCTCACTGTGAAAAAGTTCACAGTGAATATAGTTAACCGCCATTAGAAATTGCGTGGTGGGGGAAGGCGTGATTGCTGATTAAATAGAATAAGTTACGCTAAACCCAATGCGTATTTAAGCACTTTCTGTTTGATCGGATTATCGTAGTTTGTCAGTTTCAACAACCCATTTCTTAACAGTTTTATTGGTAATAAATCATTACTAAAGCCTGCATAGAATGCATCCATTGCTGACATCATCAATAAATTATCGCTATAACGTTTGCATTGATACTGCTTTAAACAAGATGCTGTCCACCAAGGTTTATCATTGCCTACTGCATCGGCAATGGTTGCAATCAATACATCGACATCTTTAAAACCAATATTGACGCCCTGCCCTGCAAGCGGGTTAATGGTATGGGCTGCATCACCTAAAATCACAATATTATCTTGGCAATAATCTTGGGCATGACGTCTTGTGAGCGGGAAACTGCCTCTAGCTATAACGGTAAAGTTCTCATCAAGCCTTGATGGAAAGTTAAGCTTAATTTGCTCAGCCAGTTGTTTATGATTGAGCTGCATAAGCTGCTTAATGCGACTATTACTGTCATACCATACTAATGAGGCGTTATTACCCGGTAATGGCAGTAATGAGCGTGGCCCTTGAGGGGTAAACTGTTGCCAAGTTATGTCTTGCTGCGCGGTGTCAGTTTCAACATTAATGAGCATGGCTGACTGAGCATAATCCCAGCCAGTAATACCAATACCGGCCCATTGTCTTACTTGTGAGTTAGCCCCATCTGCGCCAACTAATAATGATGCATGTAATTCAACGCCACTTTTAAGGGTCGCTTTAATTCCTTGAGACAATGATTTTACGTCACTATTGCTCATTTCAATACGCTCGAACTTAGCAACGCTATCAGGGCAATAACAATGCACATTGTCCATCTTTTCAATTTGCTGCCACAGACTCAGTTGAATTAAGCGGTTCTCAAAAAAATAGCCCAGATGTGATTCATCGATCTGATCAGCATGAAAACGGGTAATGCAATCATCGAGCTCCCAGGTTTCTAAACCTTTATAGGCCACATGACGCATAGTGCGTAATTGCTCCATTACGCCCAAGCGTTCAAGTAATTGCTCAGAGGCCACACTAATAGCTGATACGCGTAAGTCTAAGGGCTGCTCAGGTAAATAGGCTTTAGGCGCGAATGCTTCAACCATGGCAACATTTAAGCCAAGCTGACCTAACCCCACAGCTACAGCTGCGCCCACCATACCTCCGCCAACGATGACGACATCATGTTCAACTACATTCGATGCTTGATGCATTGTTTATTTACCTTAATAAAAAGCTGTAATACTGAAACGCCATGACAGCGGCTACTATTATGTGCCAATAAGCGTCACTTAAACTATGTACAAAGATGTCTGTAACGCCTCAATCGTATCGATATGTTGCTATCTTGAGTTTGAGCAACACTTGCTTACACTGATTAAACTTTGACCACCAAACCTTACCTTATACTGAGACTGTCTAGTATGACATGCCTTGCAACCAACCCCTTAAATGCCAAGGTAAGAGAGGATAGTATGTTCAGTCAAAGCACCTATGTACAATCTAATAATGGAACCCTTAAATCACTAACAAGCAGCCGTAATACGTTAATGAGTTATGTAAAAAAGTTTACTGAGTCACTCTATACTATGCCGCTACTTGCAGGGCTTGTTGCTGGCGCAGCCATTATGCCAATGACAGCACAAGCCGAAGTACAACCGATGGAAACCATTACGGTTATTCACCGTTCATCCTTCGATTATGCCTTATATCAACAAACCACGGAAATGCTTACGCAGTTTAATAGAGAGCTAGCGCAAAAAATAATTGTTCAAGCAAGACAAGATAACGTCACAATGGCGAAACAATTTGGCTATTTTACCAATCAATCAAATGAGTTAGCCCAAATAGATAAACACCCTGAAAATATAGGGGTATTAGTCATTTCAGAATAATGCCGCTTAAGTGTGCACAAAGGGTAGCCAGCGAGCCTTTGTGCAGTTAAAATACTCGGCTATTTTTCTGTGGTAATAGAACGGCGTAACTGATGAGTAAAAAACTACACATAAAGACCTGGGGCTGTCAGATGAATGAATATGATTCATCTAAAATGGCTGACTTGCTGGACGATTATCAAGGTTATACCTTGACTGAGGATGCTGAAGAAGCAGACGTACTGCTACTAAACACATGTTCAATTCGCGAAAAAGCGCAGGAAAAAGTGTTTCATCAGCTTGGTCGCTGGAAAACCCTCAAAGACAAAAAACCTAATCTAATTATCGGTGTAGGTGGTTGTGTTGCCTCACAAGAAGGTAAAGCCATTAAAGAACGTGCTCAGTGCGTTGATATTATTTTTGGCCCACAAACCTTACATCGCTTACCTGAGATGATCACCCAAATTAATAATGGCGATAAAGCAGTTATTGATGTGAGCTTTCCTGAAATTGAAAAATTCGACCGCCTACCTGAGCCTCGCGCTGACGGTCCATCGGCGTTTGTGTCTATTATGGAAGGCTGCAGTAAATACTGTTCATTCTGCGTAGTGCCGTACACCCGCGGTGAAGAAGTTAGCCGCCCGGTTGATGATGTCATTTTAGAAATCGCACAACTTGCTGAACAAGGTGTACGTGAAGTAAACCTGCTTGGTCAAAACGTGAATGCGTTTCGCGGTGCTACCCATGATGATGATATTTGCACCTTCGCAGAGTTATTGCGTCTAGTGGCATCAATTGATGGTATCGACCGTGTGCGTTACACAACGAGTAACCCCATTGAGTTTTCACAAGACATTATCGATGTTTATGAAGACACCCCTGAAGTGGTGAGTTTCTTACATTTACCAGTGCAATCGGGATCAGACCGCATTCTAACTAATATGAAACGTGGTCATATGGCAATTGAATATAAATCAATTATTCGTCGTTTACGTAAAGCGCGCCCTGATATCCAAATCAGTTCCGACTTCATTGTCGGCTTCCCTGGTGAGTCAAATGCTGAATTTGAAGACACCATGAAGTTGATTGAAGATGTCAGTTTTGACCACAGCTTTAGCTTTATCTACAGCGCCCGTCCAGGAACACCAGCGGCTGATTTGCCAGATGATGTCACCATGGAAGAAAAGAAAAAGCGCTTAGCGATTTTACAAGACCGTATTACCCAACAAGCCATGCGCTACAGCCGCCAAATGTTAGGCACTGTTCAACGTATTTTAGTTGAAGGCCCTTCAGTTAAGAACCCTATGGAGCTTCGCGGCCGTACTGAAAATAACCGCGTAGTGAACTTTGAAGCTGATCCTAAGTGTATTGGCGGTTTTGTGGATGTTGAAATTGTTGATGTATATACAAACTCGCTGCGCGGCGTATTTATTCGTGGCGAAGACGAGATGGATTTACGTCGAAGTTTACGTCCGTCAGATATCGTAGCCAAACACAAAACTGATGATGATATTGGTGTAAGCCAATTTACCCCAGGCAGCTAATTTAGCCATAAAACGGGTTTATCATTATTTAATAAAGGCGGCCTCGAGCCGCCTTTATTGTGCTTTTCAGTTAATACCGTGGTATTTTAACTTTTATACCTATTCGCATTCTTTTTCTTTTGGAGCATTATTTTTGTCCACTAAAGTTACTACCATGAATTTATACCTCGAGCCTGCTGAAACTCGAAGAATTGCCTCATTATGTGGTCCATATGATGACAACATTAAACAGCTTGAACGTCGTTTAGGTGTTGAGATTATCCATAAGAATAATCATTTCAAAATCGTTGGCCTGCCAAGACATGCCTTTAATGCTAATAATTTACTGAAACAGCTATACATTGAAACCCAAACTGTTAAAGGTAGCACCCCAGATTTAGAGCCAGAGCGAGTGCATTTAGCCATTCAGGAGGTCATTAACCTCGAAGCTGAATCATCGGCTGAAGATGACACCCTGCATATCAAAACTAAACGCGGCATCATCAAACCTCGCAATCCAAACCAGTCTGTGTATGTGGCGAATATGGCCAAACACGACATTACCTTTGGTGTGGGACCTGCCGGTACCGGTAAAACCTTTTTAGCAGTTGCCGCAGCTGTTGATGCCCTTGAAAGACAAGAAGTAAGACGAATACTCCTTACCCGCCCAGCTGTTGAGGCTGGCGAAAAATTAGGTTTTTTACCAGGGGATTTAAGTCAGAAAGTCGATCCCTATTTACGCCCGCTTTATGATGCCTTATTTGAAATGATGGGCTTTGAGAAAGTTGAAAAGCTACTTGAACGTAATATTATTGAAGTCGCGCCTTTAGCCTATATGCGTGGTCGAACCCTAAATGATGCGTTTGTTATATTGGATGAAAGCCAAAATACTACTGTTGAGCAAATGAAAATGTTCTTAACCCGTATCGGCTTTAACTCGAAAGCGGTGATCACCGGTGATATTACCCAGATAGATTTGCCTCGCAGTCAAAAATCAGGGCTTCGCCAAGCCATTGAAGTATTGAGTGAGGTCGATGAAATCAGCTTCAACTTCTTTATGTCTCAAGATGTGGTGCGTCATCCGATTGTGGCAAGAATTGTCGAAGCTTATGAAGCCTTTGATTCAAAAGAGCTAGCACAAAAAGCTGAAAAAGAGCGCCAGTATAAACAACGTCAAACGGCCTTTAATGAACAAATGGCCAATGTGGACGTTAACGCCAACGAGATCAGTAAAGACGGAGCAATAAATAATGAGTCTTAAACTTGATTTAGATCTGCAAATTGCCGTTACTGACAGCAGTAAGCTCCCCAGCCGAAGTGAATTTGAGCTATGGGTAGCGACAGCCCTTGGTAACACTATGGCGCAAGCTGAACTGACCATCAGAATTGTTGAAAATACTGAAAGCCAGCAACTTAATAATACTTACCGTGGTAAAGACAAGCCGACTAATGTATTGTCTTTCCCCTTTGAAGCGCCTCCAGGGATTGAGTTACCGCTATTAGGCGATCTCATCATTAGTGCTGAGGTGGTAGAACTTGAAGCAAATCAACAAAATAAGCCCCTTGTCGCACATTGGGCCCATATGGTTATTCACGGCTGCTTGCATTTACTAGGCTATGACCATATTATCGATAATGAAGCTGAAGAAATGGAGTCATTAGAGACTCAACTCATTGAAGGCTTAGGTTTTTCAAATCCATATAAGGAAGCGTAAATAAATCAGACGACTGCATATAACATGCTGATTTTGATTTAGTAAAATATTATGAGTGACGACATCCCACCGAGTACCAACGCCCGTAAGAAGAACTGGATTGGCAAAATTAGTCAGATGTTTCAGGGCGAACCTCAAAATCGCGAAGACTTAGTTGATGTAATTGCTGGCGCAGAAGAGCGCTCTTTAATTACTGAAGACACCCGCGAAATGATGAATGGCGTATTAGAAGTATCAGGGTTGCGGGTACGCGACATCATGATCCCTCGAAGCCAAATAGTCACATTGCAAATCGATAGCACTGTTGAAGAGCTACTAGAAACAGTCATTGAGTCTGCACACTCCCGTTTTCCTGTGGTCAACGAGGATAAAGATCATATTGAAGGTATTTTGCTTGCAAAAGATTTACTTAAATATGGTTTCAAACAATCAGCTCAACCTTTCTCATTGCATCAAGTCATCAGGCCTGCGGTTGTTGTGCCTGAAAGCAAACGCGTTGATGTACTGCTAAAAGAATTCCGCTCCCAGCGATATCATATGGCCATCGTGGTCGATGAATATGGCGGTGTATCCGGTCTAGTGACGATTGAAGATATCTTAGAAGAAATCGTCGGTGAAATCGAAGACGAGTTCGATCATAGTTCAGTAGAAGATACCGAAATCAAAAAGATCAGTAACACCGTGTTTATGATTAAAGCACGTACACCGATTGATGAATTTAATGACGCTTGTGGCACCCAATTTAGCGACGAAGAATTTGATACCGTAGGCGGCTTAGTTTCACACGCATTTGGTCACTTACCAGAGCGAAATGAAACTGTCGTTATCGATAATATCGAGTTTAAAGTCACCAATGCTGACACCAGACGTTTAATTCAACTTAGTGTGAAGTTACCCGATCAAAAACTGCTAGAAGAACTCGACGACTAACTCTGTGCTAAAAAATAAACTTTCCAAGTCATCAGTGATTAAAATGGTGACTGCATTTGTTGCAGGTGCTTCAACCACACTTGCTTTTGCCCCCTACGCTATTTGGGCTTTTTACCCCGCAGCAATGCTGTTTGTTTTATGGCAAAGTCGCAGCCTAACCCCGAAAGAAAACTTCTTTCATTGGTTAAGCTTCGGCTTTGGCTGTTTTGCATTTGGCATTAGTTGGGTACATGTCAGCATTGATACCTTTGGTGGTTTACCGCTAATAGTATCAATGGCATTAATGGCAATATTGGCGCTTTATCTGGCCTTATTTCCAGCGCTAGCAGGTTATCTCACTGCGAAACTGTCCCAATATCAGCAAACTCAAGGCTGGCAAGTTTATTTTCGTTACTTAGGGTTATTCCCCGCACTGTGGGTATTTACCGAGTGGATGCGCGGTTGGGTTCTCACAGGTTTCCCTTGGTTATGGGCAGGCTACAGTCAAACCCAAGGGCCATTGTCAGAGCTTGGCAGTATAATTGGCGCATTAGGCTTAAGTTATGTTATCGCACTGGTTTGTGGCAGTATCGCACTGGTGTTATATCAACGTTTTGCCAGTGTTATCATCATATTCTCTTTGATATTTATCAGCACTTACCTTGCGCCGCACATCTCCGACATAAGCCCACGAAATGAAACGGTTAAAGTGGCTTTAGTACAAGGCAATATTGAGCAAAGTATGAAGTGGGAGCCTGACGCACTATGGCCAACTTTACTCAAGTATATGGATTTAAGTCGGCCTAATTTTGATGCTGATATCATCATTTGGCCTGAAGCCGCGATTCCAGCGCCTGAAGCTATGGTGGCAGACTTTTTACATAATACCGACAAGGTGGCTAATTTAAATAATAGCGCCATCATTACCGGTATTATTAGCATGCAACAAAATGACTTTTATAACTCATTAATTGTATTGGGCAATGCCTATCATCCTCAGCAGACTGAGGGCGATTACGTTGGAAGTGGCATTAATGATTACAAGAAACATCATCTATTACCAATAGGTGAGTTTGTCCCTTTTGAAAGCCTTTTACGCCCAATAGCCCCGTTTTTTAATTTACCCATGTCATCTTTTGCACGTGGCACCTATGAGCAAAAAAACCTTAATGCTTTAGGCTATCAAGTGGCACCGGCTTTATGCTACGAAATCGTCTTTCCTGAGCAATTACGCGCCAATGTGAATAAAGACACTGATTTTTTACTCACAGTGTCTAATGATGCCTGGTTTGGTGACTCTATCGGGCCACTGCAACACATGGAAATAGCCCAAATGCGCGCAATTGAGTTGGGGCGCCCCTTAGTCAGAGCCACCAACAACGGTGTTACCGCTGTGGTCGATATTAAAGGCCGTATTACTCACCAACTGCCACAGTTCAAATCTGGAGTATTAGTGGCTGACGTTGCCTTATATGACGGTGAAACTTGGTTTAAGCGAATAGGCCAAACACCGTTACTCATATTATGTAGCTTGATAATTTTATTTAGTTTTATATATCAACTATTATTAAACAAAGGCAGAAAAAAATAGCAAGGAGGCCATGATTGCAGCAAGCATTGCCAGTTAAGCCAAATATATTCAATCCAAATGGATTTACATTAATTGAGTTAGTGGTGGTCATTATCATTTTGGCCGTCATTGCCATTATTGCTGCGCCAAAGTTTATCAACTTTGCCACTGAAGCCCGAATTAACGCATTATCACAATTACAGAGCAGCGTTAAAGCAGCTAATACCCTCGTTTATGCACGCACGCAAATGCCCAGTATTTCTACCCGAAGTGTTCCAGGTCGTGATGATTTAACCGATATCGATTTAGAAGGCGATGGCAGTTTCAATACCCGTTTAATAAACGGTTATCTTGATAATACTGATATCGAAAAATGGATTGTGTCGATGGACGATTGGGAAATCCAATATCGAGGTGCACCTGAAACCTATATTGGATATGATCTCAATGACGATGGTGAAGTGCGTGATGACAACTGCTATTTTTTGTACACCCAGGCCAGTAGTGAAGCTAACCCGCCAACATACCAAGTTAGCACCTCGGGTTGCTAAATATGCGCTTTAAACTCAGTTAATCGATAAAAAATTGACCATAAAACACTATTGCATAAACATAAGACGTAAAACACTATTACATAAACATAAGACGTAAAGCACTATTACATAAACATAAAACGTAAAACACTATGCCACTTAAGTCAGCTAGCATAGTTGCTGTCTCAAACAATCTCTAAAATCGTGCTATTGTTTGAAATAGGCAGCGCTTTAAGGCGTTAGCGCTTCTCGAGTGAACATTTCATTATCGCATTGTGGGCAATCTGGAATAATACTGGGGAATTCAATTTTCATTTCATGATTACACTCAGTACAAATCACTTTACCTTGGTTAATCACCTCCCCTGACATATAAAAACCCTGATGCTTAAAGTCTTGGGCAATTTCATGCCACTCTACTTGGCTGCGATCAGTAATTTCACCCAGCCAGTGCCATAAGGTGTTTTCAATACCAATGACAGTTGGGCTAAAACTGAGGTTATCGGCATTTTCCTCTTTTATGTAGCTGGCGATGTCACGCTTTAAAAAATCTTCTGCTAAAGCAAGCTCCTCGGCATCGGCGGCTGACTTTAATTGCAAATAATCTTTACACTGGGTCACAGAAGCAAAAAGGCTCTTTGCCGTCAATGAGTTATCTTCATCATATTGTTTCTTAACTTGCTCAAAAAGCGTCTTATATAGTGCTAATAACGCTGAACTTCGTCCACTCATAGTAAATACTCCTTCATCTGAACCTTTTTAATGCATCACTTCTAGTTTATTCTATGCAGATCTTACTCGCGCTTTTTAGCGCTAGATCAAACAATGGGCGGCATTGGCCGGAATAGAGTGATGCAAGAGCAATATAATCCCTCAGAAATTGAAGCCTTGGTGCAAAAGCACTGGGAAGACAAAAAAACCTTCGAAGTAACTGAAGATGCAAACAAAGAGAAATTTTACTGTCTCTCTATGTTCCCTTATCCATCAGGCCGACTTCACATGGGACACGTGCGTAACTACACCATAGGTGATGTTGTTGCTCGTTACCAACGTTTGCAAGGTAAAAATGTGTTACAACCTATCGGTTGGGACTCATTTGGTCTACCTGCAGAGAATGCCGCAATCAATAATAAGACTGCGCCTGCGCCATGGACTTATGAAAATATCGACTACATGAAGAACCAACTTAAGCTATTAGGCTTTGGTTATGATTGGAGTCGTGAAATCGCGACTTGCACCCCTGAGTATTACCAGTGGGAACAATGGTTCTTCACCCAGTTATTTGAAAAAGGCTTAGTCTACAAAAAGACCGCCTCAGTTAACTGGTGTCCAAACGATGAAACAGTACTGGCTAACGAGCAAGTACAAGACGGTTGCTGTTGGCGTTGTGACACTGAGGTGGTTCAAAAAGAAATCCCTCAGTGGTTCATTAAAATCACCGATTACGCTGAAGAGCTATTAAACGATATCGATAAGTTAGATGAATGGCCTGAGCAAGTTAAGGCGATGCAACGTAACTGGATTGGCCGCAGTGAAGGGATTGAAATGACTTTCGGTGTTGCTGGCAGTGACGATAGCTTTGATATCTATACCACTCGTCCTGATACCGTGATGGGCGTAACCTATGTTGCAATTGCCAGTGGTCACCCTCTTGCTGAAGCTGCAGCAAAGAATAACCCTGAGCTTGCTGCATTCATTGAAGAATGTAAAAACGTTGATACTACCGAAGCGGCTATGGCTGCAATGGAAAAGAAAGGCGTTGCGACCGGTCTTAATGCAATCCACCCATTAACCGGCAAAGAAGTGCCTATTTGGGTCGGTAACTTTGTATTAATGAACTACGGTACTGGCGCAGTAATGTCAGTTCCAGCCCATGACCAACGTGATTATGAGTTTGCTAAAAAATACGGTTTAACCATTGAAGCTGTGATCAAGCCTGCTGATAGCGATGTGGATATCAGTGAAGCTGCCTTTACTGATAAAGGCGTGCTATTTAATTCAGGTGAGTTTGACGGTTTAGAGTTCCAAGCTGCATTCGATGCTATTGATGCCAAACTGACTGCTGAAGGTAAAGGTAAGCGTCAAGTGAACTTCCGTCTGCGTGACTGGGGGGTATCGCGTCAACGCTACTGGGGCGCTCCTATCCCTATGGTTACGCTTGAAGATGGCACCGTAATGCCAACACCAGCTGAGCAACTGCCGGTTGTATTACCTGAAGATGTGGTAATGGATGGTATTCAAAGCCCGATAAAAGCTGACAAAGAGTGGGCTAAAACCACGGTAAATGGCCAGCCAGCACTGCGTGAAACTGATACCTTTGATACCTTTATGGAATCATCTTGGTATTACGCCCGTTACTGTAGCCCCCATGCAGATCAAATGCTTGATCCTGCTAAAGCAAACTACTGGTTACCAGTGGATCAATATATTGGCGGTATCGAGCATGCTTGTATGCATTTGCTATACTTCCGCTTCTTCCACAAGTTGCTACGTGATATTGGTTTAGTTGACTCTGATGAGCCAGCCAAACGCTTACTGACTCAAGGTATGGTATTGGCTGATGCTTATTACTATAACAACGAGAAAGGCGCCCGCGTTTGGGTTTCACCATCTGACGTTACAGTACAAGAAACTGACGATAAAGGCCGTGTAGTAAAAGCGGTAGACAGTGAAGGTCATGAACTGGTTTATACCGGCATGAGCAAGATGTCTAAGTCTAAGAATAACGGTATCGACCCACAAGAAATGGTTGATAAATACGGTGCTGACACCGTGCGTTTATTCATGATGTTTGCAGCCCCACCTGAGTTAACCCTTGAGTGGCAAGAATCAAGCGTTGAAGGCGCACATCGATTCATTAAGCGTTTCTGGAAAACAGCTCATGATCATATCGCTCAAGGTGATGTGGTTGAACTTGACCCTAAAGCACTTGATAACAATCAAAAAGCACTTCGTCGTGAATTACATAAAACCATTGCTAAAGTCAGTGATGATGTTGAACGCCGTCAAATGTTCAATACCGCCATTGCCGCTATCATGGAACTGATGAACAAGTTGCAAAAAGCCCCGTCTGCTAATGAGCAAGACAGAGCCCTGATGCAAGAAGCATTATCAGCAGTAACACGTTTGCTTTACCCAATCATCCCACATACTTGTTTCAGCATGTGGACAGCCTTAGGTAACCAAACTGATATCGAAGATAGCCTATGGCCAACAGTTGATGAGTCAGCACTAGTTGAAGACAGCAAACTGATTATCGTGCAAGTTAACGGTAAGCTGCGTGCTAAAATCACAGTAGCTGCAGATGCTGCTAAAGAAGAAGTAGAAGCCCTAGGTTTAGCTGATGAAAACGTACAAAAATTCACTGATGGCGTCACCGTACGCAAAGTGATTTATGTACCAGGCAAACTGCTAAACATCGTTGCTAATTAATCATTTATAAGTAACGATAGCTTGAAGGTGACAAATGACAAGCAATTAGCCTCGTCATTCGTCGCCTTCATAAAGTTAAAGATGTAACCTAATACCCATCTTATGCATGTACAGTTAAAGGATGCCAAAAACAGTGATGCTAATTAAACGCATTAACTTGGCCTTGTTGGCGCTCGTCATTATGACCAGTGCTGGTTGCGGCTTTAAATTACAACGTAGCTATTCAATTCCTGCCGAACTTGAAGAATTGCACCTGCGTTCCAATGACCAATACAGTGAACTGACCCGTCTAGTTAATGAACGCTTACGTATTCACCGTGTGGCAACAGTACCCGCATCAGATGAAACACCCACTTTAAGCCTCATCAATGACTCACTAGAGCGTGCTACCCTGTCTTTATATCCTACGGGTAACGTAGCTGAGTATGAGCTTATTTATGTGGTTAATTACACTGTTATGTTCCCAGGCAGCGAGCCACAGCGATTCGTATCTGAAATTCGCCGTGATTATCAAGACGATCCGCGTACAGCACTAGCAAAAAGCCGAGAAATGGAAATGTTAGTCAAAGAAATGCGTATTCAAGCGGCTGATAATATTATCCAAACTCTGGCCTCAATCGAGGTGAATTGATGCGGGTTTACCCAGATCAATTAAATCAGCATCTCAAAACACTCCATGGTTGTTATTTACTCTTTGGTGACGACCCATGGTTAATTGAAAACTGCAAAGCACAAATTCTCAGCGCGGCTAAAAAACAAGGTTTTGAAGAGCGGGTACATTTAACTCAAGACAACAGCTTTAGCTGGAATGATTTGCAACAAGAGTGGCAATCAATGAGTTTATTTGCCAGTCGCCGCATCATCGAGTTGACGCTTCCCCAAGCAAAACCTGGCACCGAAGGTTCGGCAGCGTTAACAGCCATGATGCAAAATCCTAATCCGGATATTATTCTGATTATCCATGGGCCAAAGATATCTGCTGAAACCAAAAGCAAATGGTTTAAATCCCTTGATAACGACGGTATTTATTTACCTTGCGCTACCCCTGAAGGGAAACAGTTCCAGCGCTGGTTAGATAATCGCATTCATTTTTACAAGTTACAGGTGCAGATGGACGCCAAAGCCATGCTGTTTAACTTGTTTGAAGGTAATTTGTTGGCTGCTGAGCAAGCCTTGCAATTATTGCAATTACTCAGCCCTGATAAGCCAATCCACAGCGATCATTTAAACGATTATTTTGAAGATCAGTCGCGCTTTACTGTGTTTCAGTTAACCGATGCGCTACTAGGAAACCACCAAAAACATGCCCAGCATATGTTGGTACAGCTTAATGCTGAAGGCACTGCGATGCCAATTCTAATGTGGGCATTGTTTAAAGAGTTAAATGTATTACTCAGTTTAAAATCTGCAGTAGAGCAAGGCGAGCAACTGAATAGTTTATGGTCTAAACATCGTATTTGGGATAAGCGTAAACCCTTTTATCAAGCGGCATTAACCCGACTGAGCCTCAGTCAAATCGAACACATGCTAGCCTTTGCCTCAAAAATTGAGCGCAACCTCAAGCAGCATGGGGTAGAAGATTGGACCGCTATCAGCCATTTAAGTCTGTTATTTGATCCTAATGCCCACAGACGATTAGCCCATATAGAACTGCAAACATGAAGATTGGGATTTTAGGCGGCACCTTTGATCCCATTCATTATGGTCATATCAAACCTGCCATTGAAGTAAAACAACAGCTCAATTTAGACAAAATTTGGCTAATGCCTAATCATATCCCGCCTCACAAACAAACCACTAAAGTTAGCAGTGAGCAACGCTTAGCTATGGCTGAGTTAGTTTGTCAGCAATATGATGAGCTTGAAGTGTGTGATATCGAAATTAATCGTGATAGTCCATCTTACACTGTGACCACTCTTGAGTTATTAACCCAGCGTTATCCCCAGCATCAATTTTATTTCATAATGGGCACAGACTCTTTTATTCAGCTAGCGTCATGGTATCAATGGCAGCAATTATTTGCCCTGTGCCATTTGGTGGTTTGTCGCCGCCCTGGTTGGTCAGCGAGCCATGACCATCCGATGATGCAACTGCTTAAACAAAAGCAAGTAGATTGTCAGCAAGCTGAGTCGATTGAGGCTAAAGTTGGCAATATATTCCCAGTTGAAGTGACCTTGCAAGATATCTCCTCTACTGAAATAAGGGCGCAGCTGACTCAGTTAATGGCTAACGAAACTCACTTACCCACCCAAAGCACTAAACTACTCGCACAAAGCACTCATTTTTCCGCTGATGGCTCTTTGAAATTAGCAAAAGGCTCATTAAATAAAAAACTCCCAGCGTGCATCCAAGCCTATATTTTACAACATCAACTTTACCGTTAACCCCTCGTAATTCCCGACTCAAAAATCGCTGCTGTTAAAATCAATTTCAGCTTCAATTGCGCTCGCATAGGTATTTTGCGTATAATGCCCCGTTATTTTTATATATCGAGGTAAGTGACGTGCAGAGCACGGAATTAAAAGATTTTGTTATCGATAAAATCGATGACCTGAAAGCCAAAGACGTTGTGGTATTAGACGTTGCAGAACAATCACAAATCACTGATTTTATGGTTATTTGCTCTGGCACATCAAAAACACACGTTCGCGCAATTGCGGAAAATATGATCGTTGAATCTAAAACTGCAGGCTTACAACCATTAGGTGTTGAAGGTCGTGAGAGCAGTGAATGGGTACTGGTTGATCTAGGTGGCGTAATCTTACATGTAATGCAAGACCAAACACGTGAGTTTTATGATCTAGAAAAACTATGGTCTGAAAACAACGCATAATGAAGTTACAACTGATTGCTGTTGGCACCAAGATGCCAGATTGGGTAACCCGCGGATTTGAAGAATACCAACGTCGTTTTCCTCGTGATATGGCGTTAGAGTTGATTGAGATCCCCGCAGGAAAGCGCGGTAAAAATGCTGATATAGCACGCATTCTTCAAAAAGAAGGCGAACTAATGCTAGCAGCAGTACCCAAAGGCAATCACATTGTAAGCCTAGACTTGCCTGGTAAGAACTGGGAAACCCCACAACTTGCCGAGCAACTCAGCAAATGGCAGCTTGATGGCCGTGATGTCAGTTTATTGATTGGCGGTCCTGAAGGTCTTGCGCCAGCATGCAAAGCTGCTGCAAGCCAAAGCTGGTGTTTATCCGCCCTCACTTTGCCCCATCCATTAGTTCGAGTACTGGTTGCCGAAAGCCTTTATCGAGCATGGAGTATAAATAACAACCACCCCTACCATAGAGAGTAAACCTTATTGGTCAAGGCTCTGGTAAAAGCAAAGCTAATTCAGCTAATATAACAAATCTGAATTTATTAGCCTGAATCTCATCGGAGAAAGCTTAAGTGTCGCCAAAAAAGCGCATTGCCATGCACGACCACGCTGCCGAGGCGTCGCTATTCAAACGTCGTGCTTTGTTCACTTTCCTGTGCGTGTTTATTCTCATCAGTGTTTTACTGTCTAACCTTTATCAACTGCAAGTTGTCTCATACACTGATTATGAAACCCGCTCTAATGACAACCGTATCCGCGTTGTGCCCGTAGCCCCGAGTCGCGGCTTAATCTACGACCGTAACGGCCAACTGCTTGCTGAAAACCAGCCGTTTTATACCCTAGAAGTCATCCCAGAAAAGTCTAAAGATATTACTGCGACCCTAGATAAACTCAATGAGGTTATTGCCCTTACTGAAGAAGAGCGTGAAAGTATCACTGAAAGATTACGTTATCATCGCCGCTTTAAACCATTAACCATCAAAAGCCGATTAACTGAAGAGCAAGTTGCCGCATTCAGTGTTAACCAACATCAATTCCCCGGTTTTAGAGTCGAAGCAGGCCTTAAACGCCATTACCCCTATGAAGATTTGATGACTCACGTATTGGGTTATGTGGGTAAAATTAACACCCGTGATCGCGCATCTCTTGAAAAATCGGGTACCTGGAAAAATTACGCCGCCACTAATGATATTGGCAAACAGGGGATTGAAAAGTTCTATGAGAGCCTATTATTAGGCACCCCTGGTCACCTTGAAGAAGAAGTGAATAACCGTGGCCGCGTGATCCGCACCTTGAAGGTGACCCCGCCAACGCCTGGGCAAGATATTTACCTCACCTTAGATTTAAAACTACAGCAAAAAGCTATGGAACTATTAGATGGTCGCCGCGGCTCAGTGGTTGCAATCGATCCACAAGATGGCGGCGTACTTGCGATGGTATCAAGCCCAAGTTATGACCCTAATTTATTTGTTCACGGTATTAGCAGCAAGGCGTATAACGCACTACTAAACGATAAATCACGCCCTCTTATCAACCGTGCAACCCAAGGCCAATACTCACCAGCATCAACAGTAAAACCGCATATTGCACTACTGGGCTTAGAACAAAAAGCCATTAGCGAAAAAACCCGCATCTGGGATCCAGGCTTTTGGCAAATCCCCAATGTCGAACGTAAATACCGCGACTGGAAACGCTGGGGCCACGGCTGGGTTGATGTATACAGTGCCATCATGGACTCCTGTGATACCTTCTTTTATGACTTAGCCTATAAAGTCGGTGTCGATAAGATTGCTGATTTCATGAACCAATTTGGTTTTGGCGAATCAAGTGGCATTGATATCTACGAAGAAGCCAACGGCATCATGCCATCAAAAGATTGGAAGCGCATGCGTTACAATCAGCCTTGGTATATTGGTGATACGATTTCGGTGGGTATTGGTCAAGGCTACTGGACCTCTACACCATTACAGCTTGCTAATGCCGCCACCATTTTAGCCAATCACGGCACCCGTTATACGCCGCATTTATTAAAATCATTTAAAGATGACACCGCTAAAATCGATACCCCGATTGATGAGCGTGAACCAATAAAATTAAACGATGATAATAACTGGGAAATCATTAACGAAGCGATGCGAAAAACGGCTGATAAGTCTCGCTTTACTGATGCCAAATATACCGCAGCAATGAAAACCGGTACTGCGCAGGTATTTAGTGTTGCCCAAGATGAAAAATACGATGCTGATACCGTGTCAGAGTTTTTACGAGATAACGCCTTAATTATTGCCTACGCGCCTTATGAAAACCCTAAGATTGTTCTCGCGGTGGTTATTGAAAATGCTGGCTGGGGCGGAGTCAATGCTGGACCTGTCGCCCGGGCGCTATTGGATGAATACATGTTACGAGATCAATGGATGGTGGAACAATGAATACCTCACACCACCCACACAAACAGACTATTTGGCAAAAACTACACATAGACTTACCGTTATTGTTGGGCCTACTCGCGCTAATGATTTTTGGCTTGTTTGTGATTTATTCTGCCAGCGGTGAAGACTTTGCCATGATGGAAAGGCAATTAACCCGCTTTGGCTTGTCATTATTTGTCATGTTTATCTTTGCCCAAATAAACCCTGAAATTCTCAGGCGCTGGGCTTTACCCATTTACGTGGCAGGTATCATCCTACTGCTAGGGGTACACTTTTTTGGCACCATTAATAAGGGCGCACAGCGCTGGCTAAACTTAGGCTTTATGGAGTTTCAGCCATCAGAACTTATCAAACTCGCCTTCCCTATTACTATGGCGTGGTACATCAGTAAATTTCCGCTACCACCGAAAAAACGTTATTTAGCCGGTGGTTTGGTTATTCTGCTAATTCCTACGTTACTGATTGCTAAGCAACCTGATTTAGGCACCTCAATTTTGGTCGCCGCTTCGGGGATTTTTGTGCTGTTTTTATCAGGCATGAGCTGGGTAATTGTCGGCAGTTGTGTGACCGCGGTTTTAGCCTTTTTACCGGTACTGTGGTACTTCTTAATGCACGACTATCAGCGCACTAGGGTGATGACCTTGTTTGATCCTGAGCGCGACCCTCTCGGCGCGGGTTATCATATTATTCAATCGAAAATCGCCATTGGCTCAGGTGGTCTATGGGGTAAAGGCTGGCTGCAAGGCTCACAATCACAACTTGAGTTTTTACCAGAGCGCCATACCGACTTTATCTTTGCTGTTATCGGTGAAGAGTTTGGCCTGATCGGCAGTTTACTGTTACTTGCCCTGTATATGTATATCATCGGCCGCGGCTTGGTGATCGCATCGCGAGCGCAAACCTCCTTTGCTCGCTTACTGGCAGGCAGTATTACCTTAACCTTCTTTGTTTATATTTTCGTCAATATTGGTATGGTATCTGGCATCTTACCTGTTGTGGGAGTGCCCTTACCTTTAATCAGTTATGGCGGCACCTCGATGATGACATTGATGATAGGTTTTGGCATTCTGATGAGTATTCAAACCCATAGACGCTTTGTGGATAGGTAATCCCAGCCAAACCTAATGAAATAACTTAATAAGGAAAACTGCCGCACAGCTGAATTGACATCACTTAGCGGTAGTCCAATTACACAGGACCTTAAATGCAAATAACAACTAAAATCGCAACAGCGCTGGCATTACTTCTCAGTTCAACAACACTTTTTGCGGCGCCAACGCCGCCAACAGAGCAAGAAGTCAGCGCACTAAAACAGGCTTTTATCACTGAACAAGTGAGCAAGGGCTTTACCGAACAAGAAGTTCAGCAATTCCTATCATCTGCTAATCATAATCAAGCCGTACTTGATGCTATTTCCAAACCTTGGGAAGCCAAACCTTGGCACCAATACTATCCCATCTTTTTAACTGACTCCCGTTTAGAAAAAGGCTTAGCCTTTTGGCAACAAAATGCTGAAACCATCAAGCAGGCCTCAGAAAAATTCCAAGTTGACCCGCAAATCATTGTTGCCATTATCGGTATCGAAACCTACTACGGCGGCTACATGGGTAACTATAAAGTACAAGATGCGCTGTATACATTAGGCTTTTACTATCCTCCTAGAGCCACCTTTTTCAGGAAAGAATTTGGCAACCTGATGTCATTAATTAAAGAAGAGCAATTAGATAATGACAACCTTAAAGGCTCTTACGCTGGCGCTATGGGTTATGGCCAGTTTATTCCTTCAAGCTATCGTCACTACGCGGTTGATTTCAGCGGTGATGGCCGCCGAGATCTATTGAATAGTAAGCCGGATGCTATTGGTAGTGTTGCTAATTATTTCCACCAACACGGCTGGAAAAAAGGCGCACCTGTTGCCCTTAAATTAAATCACACCGTTGAAACCGCGCCTAAAGCCAAGGTATGGCTTAAAGGCAAGCCGACACAAACTGTGGCTGATATCTTGACCCCAAGTTTATCCCTAGCGGTTGCCAAAGATATTGATGCTTCGCAATCTGCATTACTGATCAAACTTGAGCAACCCAAAGCAACAGACTACTGGTTAGGGCTTAATAACTTTTATGTGATTACCCGCTACAATCGCAGCCCACTATATGCCATGGCGGTATATCAATTTAGCCAGCAATTAGCAGCTGCGTACCACTCAGGTGCAGCCCCTGCACATGACAACAAATAAGATGCGCACTCACATGAACGGTCAAATAAACTGTCACATTAAATATGACATGCTAAAAAAGTCACTCATTAGTCTCGCCGTGGTTGGGTTGTGCGGTGCATTGGCTGCGTGTTCAAGTTCACCGACGCCAACTAGCCAAGATGACCGCTATCAGCTCAAAGATGATCGCGCCCCTAAAAGTGCCCCCGATGTCAGTAAGGTTGAAGATGCCCACCCAAAGTATGAGCCCTATAGTCGCCAAGGAAACCAGCAAAACTATACTGTGCGCGGCAAGTCATATCAGGTGATGTCGAGCGCGAAAGGTTTTAAACAAACGGGCGGCGCCTCTTGGTATGGGTCAAAGTTTCATGGTCACCTAACATCAAACGGCGAAACCTATGATATGTACTCCATGTCAGCAGCCCATAAAACCTTGCCATTACCAAGTTATGTGCGAGTCACTAATGAGGCTAATAACAAACAAGTGATTGTCAGAGTCAATGATCGTGGCCCATTCCATGAAGGGCGCATCATTGATTTATCCTACGCAGCGGCCTACAAAATTGGTATGTTGCAGCAAGGCACCGCTAAAGTCAGCATTGAAGCCATTCATATTGAGTCACCAGAATCAATGGCACTAGATGAACTAAAAGACTCCAGCGTGCATTTTATTCAAGTGGTGGCCTCTAAAGATCTGCTGCGGATTAATGTGCTGGCAAAAGAGCTTGAACAAAAGTACCAAGTGCCGGCAAAAGTTGAAGCGGCTAATGGCTTTTATCGCCTGCAACTCGGACCAATTGGACAGCGTTATTTAGCGAATAAAGTATTAGTGCAGCTAAAACAAGATGGCCACCCTAATAGCTATATGATGTACCCTAAAAAATAACCAGTTTTTGAAAAATAATAAATTAACCTGCCTGACAGTTTATTTATGTTAATGAAGCTTAATGTCAAATTGTCAGCGACTAATGATATAATGTTTTTAATTATGTCGTTTATTCATTTAAACCTACTAAAGATGCTTTAAAGTAATAATCTTGCTTGGTTTTTATGCTATTTTTGATAAATGCGTTTGTTGGTGCTTTCACTAGCACATCAAACACGGTAAGTTAAAAATAAACCCTAAACGACGTCACCTTCTACATTGACCAGAGATGTGCCAATTTAATGATGAATATTGTTAACACTCCCCTAAAATCTTTGCTGTTGCTTTCTGCGGTATCTTTTTCATCTCAAGCAGCCAACGCAGCTAATGCACCTATGGTTATGCCTAATGCGCCGACTGTCGCCGCTAAAGCTTATGTTCTAATGGATTACAATTCAGGGCGCGTGATTGCTGAAAGCAATGCCTATGAATCACTTAACCCTGCTAGCTTAACTAAAATGATGACCAGTTATGTTATTGGTCATGAAGTTAAAGTCGGTAATATTTCTTTAGATGATGAAGTAACCATCAGTAAAAAAGCTTGGTCTAAAAACTTCCCAGATTCGTCAAAAATGTTTATTGAAGTGGGTAAAACTGTCACGGTCGAAGATTTAAACCGCGGCATTATTATTCAATCAGGTAACGATGCCTGTGTGGCAATGGCAGAACATATCGCCGGCACCGAAGATGGCTTTGTTGACTTAATGAACTCATGGTCAAAGCAACTGGGCATGACCCAAAGTTACTTTGAAAACTCACATGGTTTAGATTCTGATAATCACAAAACCACCGCCTATGATATGGCATTGCTAGGCGCAGCGTTAATTCGTGATGTGCCAGATGAATACCGTGTTTATTCAGAAAAATCTTTCACCTTTAACGGCATTAAACAATATAACCGTAACGGCCTATTGTGGGATAACAGCCTTAATGTTGACGGCATCAAAACTGGCCATACATCAGGTGCGGGTTACAACTTAGTGTCTTCAGCAACCAATGACGGTATGCGTCTCATTACCGTGGTGATGGGTACTAACAGCGAGTCAGCCCGTAAAGCTGAAAGCAAAAAGCTGCTTAACTACGGTTTCCGTTTCTTTGAAACCATTACCCCATATAAAGCTGGCGACACCTTTGTTACCCAAAAAATCTGGTATGGTGATCGTGAAACGGTTGATTTAGGTGTCGTTACCGACACGCCTATTACCATTAATCGCGGTCAAGCTAAAAACTTACAAGCAAACTTTGAGCTAACTAAGCCACTAACGGCGCCGTTAGCGAAAGGCGAAACTGTTGGCCGTGTTTTCTTCCAATTAGATGGCAAAGACATAGCTCAATTCCCATTAGTCACTTTAAATGAAGTCAATGAAGGCAGCTGGTTTAGCAAATTGATGGATTACTTCAAGCAAATGTTTGAAGGCTGGTTTGGTGAATAATAAGCTAAGCTATTTTCTAAATAATTAGTAAAATGGTCAGTTAAACAAACTGATATCTACAATAAAGCCACCTTCGGGTGGCTTTATTGTTATCGAAGCAGCAGCGCAAAACTAACGCCTTAGGTAATAAATTACAATGGCGCAGTAAAAATGACCATCAAACGCTGCTCGCAGACTTGTATTACAGTATAATTACCCCATATAGAAGTGATAACAGCTTCAACTGTACCTGCTGTAATATCTACAAACAGGCGCATTCAACCGTAGAGAGCAAACACATGTTAGAAACAAACTTTGGCGAACTAATGGATTTTCCAAATTCATGCCCATTCAAAGTCATCGGTAATGCTGACGATACCTTAGCTGATCGCATCGTTGCTGTAGCGCAAAAACTCGCACCTGGCGATTATGCGCCAACAGTCAAAGCATCAAGCAAAGGCACCTACTACGCAGTATCAATTCGTATTACTGTTACCAGTAAAGAACATATTGAGCAAGTTTATACAGATCTTGCTGCAATTGAAGGTGTAAACCGCGTACTTTAACACCGCTCAAAATGGTATAAAACGTGATCCACCTATCACTTTGATGTTATTTCAGTGATAGGTGCGTATAATAAGCCAACTTTTTTGAGGGAGAGCTTGCCCTTGCAAACTCAGACGTTACATATCAGGCATCTTGGCCGCCAAGATTACGAGTCGGTCTGGCATGCCATGCAAAGTTACACTGACAATCGCGACAGTGACAGCAACGACGAGCTATGGATAGTTGAACATTCACCGGTATTCACCCAAGGCCAAGCAGGCAAAAGTGAACACATTCTCAATCCTGGCGATATCCCAGTGATCCAAGTGGATCGCGGCGGACAAGTCACTTATCACGGCCCCGGCCAACTGGTTGTCTATCCACTCATTGACATAAAAAGAAGTAAACTCGGTGTGAGACAATTAGTGAATAATATCGAGCAAAGCATCGTTGATATGCTCGCCATGTACGATGTCAATGCTTACGCCAAAGCAGATGCACCCGGTGTCTATGTTGACGAGCGAAAACTCGCGTCATTAGGGTTACGCATTCGTAAAGGCTGCTCTTTTCATGGCCTTGCCCTCAACGTCGATATGGATTTAGCACCATTTCTGCGCATTAATCCTTGTGGTTATGCCGGACTTGAAATGGTGCAATGCAAAGCCTTAGGCGGCCCACAAACCGTGACTGAAGCTGGCGACAAACTGATTCAAACATTAAGCCAAGTATTAGGCTACCAAGAACTTGTACATCATCAAGGATTAGCAGAATAAAATGAATAGGCCTGAAAGATTACAACCCGGTGTTAAATTGCGTGATGCTGAAAAAGTCGCGCGTATCCCTGTTAAAGTGGTTCCATCTGAACGTGAAACCATGTTGCGTAAACCAGATTGGTTAAGAGTAAAACTCCCTGCATCAAACCAGCGAATTACTGATATAAAATCAGCACTGCGTAAAAACGGTTTGCACTCAGTATGTGAAGAAGCCTCATGCCCTAACCTTGCTGAATGCTTTAACCACGGTACTGCCACCTTTATGATCTTAGGGGCGATTTGTACTCGTCGTTGCCCTTTTTGTGATGTTGCCCACGGCCGTCCACTAAAGCCTGATGCAGCTGAGCCTAAGAAACTCGCGCAAACCATTCAAGATATGAAGCTTAAATATGTGGTGATCACCTCTGTAGATCGTGATGATTTACGTGACGGCGGCGCACAGCACTTTGCTGATTGTATTCGTGAAATCCGCATCTTAAATCCTGAAATTAAAATTGAAATTTTAGTGCCTGATTTCCGTGGCCGTATTGACGCCGCTTTAGATATTTTAGCCACTGAGCCACCAGATGTGTTCAACCACAACCTTGAAACAGCGCCAATGCATTACCGTAAAGCGCGTCCAGGGGCAAATTACCAGTGGTCATTGGATTTACTAAAACGCTTTAAAGACCGTCACCCTGATGTTCCAACTAAGTCAGGTTTAATGATGGGCTTAGGGGAGTCAAACGAAGAAATCGCCGATGTATTACGTGATTTACGTGCTCATAACGTCGAGATGTTAACCTTAGGTCAATACTTACAACCAAGTAAGTTCCACTTACCGGTTGAGCGTTACGTGCCACCAGCAGAGTTTGATGAGCTAAAAGCATTAGCTGACGAGATTGGCTTTACCCATGCAGCCTGTGGCCCGCTTGTACGTTCAAGCTACCATGCGGATTTACAAGCGCAAGGTAAAGAAGTGAAGTAAGCTTTATTTGCTTCCTAAGAGACTAAAACGGCGCCTAGAGCGCCGTTTTTAATGTCTGTTATTAATAGTATTACTTACCAGCTTGAACCATTGCTTTAATCACATGGGCTTTAACGAAATGATCAAGTTGATGAGTTTCAATCCACCAAGTCGCAGCTTCCATCAATAATATCGGGTCATCGTTCTTATTGGCAAAAAAGGCATAAAATGATAAACCAACATTATCGCCTTTGGCGGCAATTTTTTTATCGCACACTTGGATTATTTTGGCTCTTAACGACTCTCTCATTTAACGCTCTTTATTGGTTTAACAATATTAATTTACTCAGCATATGATTCATTCAGTCATTTATTCTGGCAATAACCTGTAATCCATCAAGATAGCATCTTCACGGCCAGTTACGCTTGGGTAATAACCCGTGCGGCGACCTGCTTCAACAAAACCTAATGTATTATACAAGCCAATTGCAGCAAGATTAGACTGTCGAACCTCCAACATCACCACCACTGCCTGTTTCACTTTAGCATCATAGATAACATGATTAAGTAGCTGCTTTCCTAGACCCTTTCCTTGTTGATTCGGCGCAATACAAATATCTAATAACGTCAGCTCATCGACAATTTGCTGCACAATGGCAAAACCAATAAGCTCATCTTTATCAAAGACTCCATAAACGCGATATAAGCGGCCAAAACAGTCTTCTAAGCTTGCTAAACTCCAAGGGTGAGAATGTGCAGCAGACTCAATTTCAAACATTGCAGCTGTGTTTTCAGGAGATAATAACGAAATTGTTAAACTTGTTTGAGGAGAAGCTGAAGTCATAAGGTTTCTTCAATAGTGGAAGTTTGAATAATCGAAGCTTTAAATAATCGAAGCTTTAAATAATCGAAGCTTTAAATAATCACTGTTTTATATCGTCAATGTCAGTAACTAAATTCTAAGCTGACTTATCTGTATCAATCGAAGCCGTTTTATCAAGCTGCAAACCAAGCTGTTGCCACAGGTCTCTCTTACCTTGATGGCCTTGCAATAACGCCTCAATAGGATCGGTAATAATCCAAGCCACTCGTGGACGGACGCGCATTTTGCGCATATCCCAAATCACCTGCATGCCTTTGACCATTTCAGTATCAAACTCACATTGTGACTCATCAATATGTAATAGCGACAACACGCTTTTAACCAAACTATGCTGGCTAATATCATCACCGTCATCATGAATAATTAAATACGGCTTGCCTTGGCTATCAGCGCTGCGCCAACGGGTTACGCCCATGGCATCTAAAAAAGCTGATTTTTCCATAGTAATTCTCTATCAATGATCTCGTCACTAGAATAGCAGTTCATTAACCACAATGTGAGAGCAAATCAGCTTGAGCGGGTAGATTTAATCCAATTAAAGCCTTAACAACAAAAAACCGCAATAATTTAAAAACCTTGGTAAATACATATCTGGTTAATAGGAGCCCTAGGTTCTTCAGAATGAGCGATATTCACCACTCGCGATTCTAGTTTTAAGAATAATGATCCCTTAACTCTTTTCAACATCTAAAACAGATTCAGGTAGTGTGGTTGTCGGTAGATGAGATTGATAATACTGATGGGGCATTTCATTCTTTTTTGCGTGATACATGGCGATATCGGCATACTTAATTAAGGTTTTGCTATCTTGCCCATCCTCTGGATACTGAGAAATTCCAATACTGGCGGCAATGACAATCAAATGTCCAGCACAAGGAATGTCAATTAATAGTGCAGTTTCAATATCTTTCGCCACATCAGAAATATTCAGAGTGGCGGTATCAGGAATAATAATCGCAAATTCATCACCGCCAATACGGGCCGTTAAGCTATTTTCAGGTACGACTTGCAAGATCCGCTGGGCAATCACTGTTAAAATTCGGTCCCCTTCTGGGTGCCCAAACGTGTCATTAATCATTTTAAAATTGTTAATGTCTAACATTAAGCAATAAAAACCTTCACTTTTTAGCGCTAACATTTGATCCATATGGCGATAAAAGTGCTGACGATTGGCTAATGTGGTTAACAAATCATGGTTCGCTTGATGGTGCTTTTGCTGCAATAACACATCAATATCCATAATTGTTTGCTTACTTAGGTTCGTCACCAAGTACACAAACCCGCCGCCAGCGAAGAAAATACCAGCCACTACTAATTGTATAAAATCAATCTCACTGGTAGAGCTAAATAATAAAGATAAATAACTGAGGTAACTGACAATAAATAATCCAATTAACAATAACAGCGTCAACCAGCCTTTATTACTAAACTGAGAATAAGCACAGATGGCATAAGCTGGGCGTAACGATAACACCAGCCCGATGCTTCCAACCAGCACCAAAAATAAAGCAACATAATCCATAGCACACCCAAACAGTTGTCAAAATCACATTCGATTCATTTTATTCAGTTCTCGAAGCTCTTTGCCATAAAAGACATTGGCGTTGGAATTCACTGAAACCGATAAGGTTAATTAATATAAATATTGTTATATATTAACCTATTACATAATTTAAAGTATACCAGTTCATCGCAACCATCGATATTCAAGGTTTAGCCAACGGCCTACTAAATAAAGAGGGAGCATTGCGCTTTCGAGATGAATATTAACCACCAAAGTGCTACAGCCCTAGAATCAAAGGTCTCTTTTCAAAACAAAGCAGTTAACATTTTGGTAACAGTGTGGCATTTTGTATTTAAGATACGCTAAAAACACAAATAATAAGAACATGGACCGGTTTAATCATGCTTAAGAACTATAAATTACTATTACTTACTTGCCTTTGCCTTCCCCCGTTAACAAGCCTTGCCCAAAGTAAACTTATCAATAATATCAATGGCTACACTGTCAGTAATGGTAAATTAGTTGAGTTTAAGGCATTACAATTTAACGGCGATGTCATTGAAAAAATCTACCTTGAAAATGAACATCTTCCCTACAGTACTAACACCAGTATTGTAAGAATTGATGGACAAGGCAAAACCTTACTACCAGGCCTTATCGATGCGCATGGTCATGTTTTAAGCTATGGATTAAGCCTGATGCGAGCCCAGTTACGTGGCAGCGTGACTGAACAACAAGCCGTTGAAACTGTTGTAGCATTTAGGCAATTACAACCAACAATGCAATGGATACAAGGACGCGGCTGGAACCAAGTGTTATGGCCACAACAAAACTTCCCCGTTGCAGCTTCACTGGATAAAGTATTTCCCGATACCCCAGTATGGTTAATCCGCATTGATGGTCATGCTGGCTGGGCAAATAGCGCTGCGATGAAAATAGCCGGTATTACTTCTGCCACCATCAGCCCTGAAGGTGGTGAAATTATCAAATATGCTGATGGCCAGCCGACAGGGGTATTTATTGATAATGCCATGAGTCTTATTACCGCTAAAATCCCACAACCTTCTATCGACGAGCAACAAGAAGTACTGCTAACAGCCCTTACTTCGCTGGCTAAGCAGGGGTTAACAAGTGTCCATGATGCTGGTATTGGCAGTGACACTATCGCAGCTTATAAAGCGCTTAATGATGCCAATAAACTGCCAATTCGCGTTTACGCCATGATAGATGCTGAAGATCCTGAATTTAACAAGATGATGCAAGCAGGTCCGATGGCATTAGGCTCAGATAAGTTACACATCAGCAGTGTGAAAATTTCTGCCGACGGCGCCCTTGGTAGTCGCGGCGCTGCGTTAATTGAAGACTATAGCGATTTAGCTGGCCACAAAGGTTTATTACTTTATTCAAAAAAAGATCTCGGCGATACCATACAACAGGCGATGGATGCAGGCTTTCAGGTCAATACTCACGCCATTGGCGATCATGCCAATAAAATAGTATTGGATCATTACCAAGCGAATATTGCCACAAGTAACAGCCGTCATTTACGCCATCGCATAGAACATGCCCAAGTTTTACAACTCAGTGATATCCCGCGTTTTGCTCAACTCAATGTCATTGCATCAATGCAAGCAACTCATGCAACCAGTGATAAAAATATGGCATTAGATAGAATTGGCAATGCCCGCATAAAAGGTGCATATGCTTGGCGTAAGTTACTATCAGCCGATGCGATTATCGCCGCAGGTTCTGACTTCCCTATTGAGTCACCAAATCCTTTTTATGGCTTACATGCCTCGGTAACTCGTCAAGATCACGACAACCAACCTGTTGATGGCTGGTATCGCCGCGAAAGTATGAATTTAACCGAAGCCCTAGCCACATTTACCACCCACGCCGCTTTTGCCGCCCATCAAGAGCAAATGATTGGCCAACTTGCCCCTAAGCACAAAGCAGATTTTATTCTGATTGATAAAGATATTTTCGCTATTAACCCTGAAGATATTTGGAAAACTAAGGTGCTGGAAACTTGGGTTGATGGTGAGCGAGTAGAATAACGCCGCAATCATTGTCGATATGCCTAACCTAAAAGCCTAGCGATTAATTTAACTAGGCTTTTTTACGCCCATATTTTGCATTAAACGCCTAAAAAGTGCTTAGTAAAAACTGACTTTTCATAATTAGGTTTTATCGCGTCAAAAATAAAATTCAATAAATTAACCCTTTTCAAATTTGCTCTCGTTTATAGCTATAACAAGGTTACTACCAACCTCATTTATTGTTTGGAGCACGACATGACAACATCAACACATCGCATTATAAAAACAACCTTAATGAATGGTTTGCTAGCAACAGGATTACTATTTGGCTCACTGTCTCAAAATGCTATTGCTGCTGACTATAATTTCCCACATCTTGAAACGGTTGGTACGAGCCATTTAAAAATAGCCCCTGATATGGCGGTAATTTCAGTTCAAGTCAGCCTAACTAAAGATGATGCCAAGCAAGCTAAAGTCGCTGTTGATCAAGCCGTCGCTAAATTCATCAAGCGACTCAAGGATGCTGGAGTCGATAAAAATGCGATATCTAGCGCTAATTTGAGCATCCAACCGCAATACCATTACCCTTCGAAACAACCTAAAGAGTTAGTGGGTTACCGCGCTAACAGACAAGTGATTGTTACCATCAAGCAGCTGCCTAAGCTTAATGACATTTTAGATTCCGCATTAGAAGAAGGCATTAATCAAGTGCAAAATATCAGTTTGAAATCATCAAACGAAACTGCAGCGGTCGAAAAAGCAAGACAAGCAGCCATTAAAGATGCCAAGCAAAAAGCTAAATCACTGGCCCAAGGTTTTGAACGTGAGCTCGATGGTGTTTGGAAAATCAGCTACTTAACTCAGCAGTCGGTACAACCTGTGATGATGCGTATGGCGGCAATGCAAAGTGACACGGCCGAAAGCTATCAATACGGTCAAGTCAGTGTCGAGGAGCGTGTTGAGGTCATTTACAAATTAAAATAGCTATAAACGTAAGTGGCGATTAACAGCAACAGTTCATCGCCGCCTTACTCGGTGGTATAAAGAACAGCGCATAAAGAACAGCAGCATTTATGCGCTCTAGTTAACACTCTTAAAAAATAATCACACATTTGTCATATTTATTGTTTTTAATCAATACCTCTATTGTCCCGCTGCATAAACTACCTCGCAATTTACACATGCTTTTTTATTGTTTATTCCACCAAGAGGACGCTTCATGAAAATCGATTTATCCACTGAAATTGCTGGTATTAGCTTAGACAGTTACTTAATGAATGCCTCTGGCCCCAAGTGCACCACTTGGGATGAACTGCACACGATTGCCCAATCTCATTCGGCTGCTGTGGTCACTAAATCTTGTACCATGGAAGCGCGCGAAGGCAATCCTGAGCCACGCTATAAAGATTTACCATTAGGTTCGATTCAATCGATGGGCTTACCCAATTTAGGTTATAAAGCTTATTTAGCAATGGTGCCTCAATTAAAAGCATTAGGTAAACCTGTTGTTGTAAGCATTTCAGGCTTTAGCATTGAAGATAATATTGAAATGGTCAGCGCCTTTCAAAACAGTGATGTTGACCTAATTGAAGTTAACTTCTCTTGCCCTAATATCCCCGGTAAAGCGCAGGTCGCCTATGACTTTGAACAAACTGACAAAGCACTCGCTGCCCTAACAGCGCTAGGCAATAAACCAATTGGGATTAAACTGGCGCCTTATTTTGATATGTCACATTTTGTGGCAGCAGCCAATGTCATCAAAAAATATCCAGTAAAATTTATCACCTGCATTAACTCAATCGGCAACACTTTAGTTATCGACCCGTACACTGAGCAACCCATAATCAAGCCTAAAGGCGGCTTTGGTGGTTTGTGTGGTGATTATATTAAACCTGTCGGTTTAGCCAATGTGCGCGCCTTTCGTGAACTGCTGGATGATGACGTACAAATCATTGGCGTTGGCGGGATAAAAACCGGAATCGATGCCTTTGAATACCTACTCGCCGGTGCTGATGCGGTACAAATCGCGACCTGTTTTGAAAAAGAAGGTGAAGCTTGCTTTAAGCGTATTGAAACAGAACTCGCTGACTTCATGCGCGGTAAAGGTTACCAGTGTATTAATGACGCTAAAGGCAAATTAAAACCGCTTTAATGATACCTTTGAATACTTGCTCGCGGGTGCTGATGCTATACAAATAGCCACCAGTTTTGAAAAGAAGGCGAAGCTTGCTTTGAGCGTATTGAAGCTGAACTCGCTGATTTTATGCAAGGTAAAGGCTATCAATGTATTAATGACGCTAAAGGCAAATTAAAACCGCTTTAATAGCGATTCAAATTCCCAATGCACTTTCAAGCCACTGTATTCACAGTGGCTTTTTATTACCCTATAGCCGTAAAACGACAAATTATCTAGAACATTTATATTTAAATTATCCCTAATCCAAACTAACACTGTTAATATTAAACTTGAGCAACAACTTTGTAGCATTATCAAAACATTAGCCTGCTAATGGTTGATGTGAGTTTACCCTCAAGTCCAGATAATAGATGGAACATAACCGTGTTTAAAAAATTACTTGCGATGACCAGTTCAACCCAAATGCTAGTGGCTATGTTTGTCGGCTTTGCTGTGGGACTATTTTTTGGCGAGTCTGTTGGCTGGCTTAGCACGATAGGTAATGGCGTTATCTTATTAATGCAAATGACCGTATTACCTTACATTGTGGTGTCGCTAGTTGGCGGGATAGGCAAGCTGCAAAAAAGCACTGCCATATTAATTTTTAGCCGCGCTGGCGCCATCATGTTACTGCTATGGTTAGTCGGCCTAGCACTCACCGCTTTAATGCCACTGTCTTTTCCGTTTATTGAATCTGCCTCATTTTTCAGTACCAGTATTATCGAACCTGCCCAGCCGATTAATTATTTTAAACTGTATATTCCTTCAAACCCGTTTGAGTCAATGGCAGCAGGCTATGTCCCTGCGATGGTGGTATTTAGTATCGCCTTAGGCTTAGCGTTGATCGGTATGGAGGGTGATAATAAAAAACTGGTATTAACCTTTATGCATACCATCACTGAAGCCTTTTCTCGGATAACCCAAGGCTTAGTTAAAGTGTTGCCTATTGGTATTTTTGCCATGTCAGCATCGGCAGCAGGCACTATGGGAGTGGATGAGTTTGCCAGTATGCAGGTTTATCTTATTAGCTATTTTACCCTGTGTTTATTACTCACATTCGCAGTGCTACCTTGGATTGTCTCGTCGTTAACGCCAATTACTTATAGGCAGACGATTAATATCAGTAAAGCCAGTTTGGTCACCGCCTTTGCAACCGGTAATATCTTTATTGTTATTCCGGTGATTATTGCTGAGTGTAAGCAAATTATGCGTGAGCATAATAACTTAACTGAAGATGGCGTCACCTTAATTGAGATTTTGGTGCCAATTGCATTTACCTTCCCCAATATTGGTAAATTAACCGTTATCTTATTTGTGTACTTTGCGGGTTGGTTTAATGGCACCCCTGTTGATATCAGCGCTATGCCGTCGTTGTCTGTCAGTGGCTTATTATCATTATTTGGTAGTGTGTATGTCGCAATTCCTTTTATGTTGGACTTAGTGCAACTACCTTCAGACTTATTCCAACTATTTGTCATGTCAGGCTTTATCACAGGCAAGTTCAACTCTATTGCAGCTGTGATGAACCTGTTTGTCCTTACGTTATTAACCGTGTGCTTATTCCAAGGGACACTGAAAATTCGACCACCGCAATTAATTAAAATGTCGGTTGGGCTTTTAGCCAGTACCGCGGTCACCATTGTTGTTTGCCGCATAGGTATGGGATTATTTATACATAGCCCTGATATCACCAGTGAGGTGATCGCCAACATGAAAGTGGCTGACAAAGTGCCCACGAAAGTGACTCGCCAATACCCTGAAATCGGTAAAACGCCCACTCAAGCAATCGCCAGCGTCCATTCCATTCGCCAACGTGGCTTACTAAGAGTCGGTTACATTCCCAGTAATGTGCCTTTTAGTTACTACAATAATGCCGGCCAGTTAGTGGGCTTTGATATTGCAATGGCCACTAAGTTGGCGGAGGACTTGAAAGTCGAGGTAGAGTTTATCCCGTTCAAAAAAGATAAGCTCGCAGCGTCATTACAGGCTGGCTATTTTGATGTCGCCATGTCGGGGCTGTCAATGGATATCAAACAAATGGACAGGCTTAGTTATGGCGAACCAGTGCTAGAGCTTAACATCGCCATTGCCACTCAAGATCATCGGGTTAATAGCTTCAAAACTGATGAGTCCATTCTCGAAATGGAAAATACCACCATCGCCTATGTTGAACATGATGATAAAATTGCCGATGCCAAGAAAAAACTGCCTCATATTAATTTTGTTAAAATTGACGGTTATAAAGATTTCTTTAGGCAAAAAGAGCCCAAATACGATGCGGTGGTGATCAGCGCTGAAGCAGGTTCAGCTTGGACATTATTCTTCCCAGGTTACGGCATTGCTATTTTAGAAGGTAAAAATCGCTATCCTGTGGCTTATGCTGTCGCACAAACTAATCAGTCACTATTAAACTACATTAATAACTGGCAAAAACTGCGCCGAGTCGATGGCCACCAGCAACAATTTTATGATTATTGGATGCTAGGAAAAGGCGCAACCACACCAGTGCCGCGATGGTCGATTATTCGTGATGTACTGCATTGGGTTGACTAAATTAACCATCCATTAAAAAGGCTCCTTCGGGAGCCTTGGTGATAATGATTAGCCAAGGTTATTGCTTATGTACTTTACCTGATTTCATGACAAAATGAACATCAAGTAAGGCATCAATACTTTCAAGGGGGCTCGCTTTCATTGCAATAATGTCAGCATGCTTACCTTGTGCTAGCGTGCCTAGAGTATCGCTCATATCAATAAGGTCAGCAGCGTTAATGGTCGCGCTGACTAAGATATCTTGATTGCTCATCCCCGCCTGACTCATCAGCACAGCCTCTTTCGCGTTATCGCCGTGGCGTGATACGCCGCTATCTGTACCAAAAGCAATGTTAACCCCCGCTTTATAGGCATTACCAAAGTTGTTTTGCATATCATGACCGACCCTAATCGCTTTGGCTTTAATTGCTTCAGACATAAAGTTGCCATCACTTTTAGCCATTTGAACCACAGTGTCACCCGCTAACAGGGTTGGCACTAAGTAAGCCCCTGACTTTTTAAATAGCTTAATCGATTCTTTATTGGCGTAACTGCCATGTTCAATGCTATCAACACCTGCTCTCAGAGCCGCATTAATCCCTTCAGCCGCATGGGCATGGCTGGCGACTTTACGCCCTAATGCATGCGCTGCATCAATGACTTCTTTTAACTCGTCATTGGCCATCTGCTGGCCTGTGCCAGTATTGGTATCTGACAACACGCCACCTGTAGAGGTAATCTTAATCACATCAGCGCCATATTTTATCGCTCGACGCGTAGCACGGCGGCAATCAAAGGGACCATCACAAATGGTTTTAGAGGTTAGCATATCCAGTAAGTCAGGGCTTTTCCCATCCACATCACCATGACCACCAGTGACAGAGACGCCGCCTGAGGCAATAATTCGAGGGCCTGCCAACCAGCCTTTGTTAACCGCATCACGAAGCGCATAAATCTGCTCAGGCTTGGCGCCTAAATCTCTTACTGTGGTAAAACCAGCTAACAGTGTTTTATTTGCAAAATAAGCACTTTTCATTGCCACATCGGCATCTGACATGCGTAATGCTTCGCTGTCATTATTGGGCCCTAACTCCCCTTGTAAATGCACGTGCATATCCATTAAACCCGCCATGACAAAGCTGTCTTTGAGGTCAATATATTCAAGGGTATCTGCTTCAGTTATTTGGCTGGATGGAAGCTCAATATAGCCACTATTAATGGCGCTGATTTGACCATCTTTAATCACTATCGATTGCTTAGTTGTCGGCTTTTCACCTGCAACAGCAAGTAACTCCCCGGCATGGATAACGGTAAAGTCTGCTGCTTGAAGCGCAAATGGTGTGCTGCATAAACTCACCAGCAATCCCAGTTTATAGGCTTTTTGATAAGGCTTTTTGTTAGAAAGCGCATTTGTGAGTCTTGAATTAAACCTTGTCATAATTCCCTGCTTCTTATGAGTTAATTTCCTGAGTATTAACATGCCTAACCACAGGCGTGTTTACAAGCTATTCACATCTTCAGCAGCAAATTAATCCCGTTATTTAATGATAAAGTAATAGCTAATACCTTGCTAAGTTGATTTCACCACATAAAAAAGCCCGAACAATTGAGTATTGAGCGGGCTTTTTTCTATCCAACTTTTTCAAGCGTAAATTTTCCCTAGGACTAGAAACGAAAATCAATGCCAAAATACACTTGCTCGCTATCATTTAGGGACAATGACAAACTGTTGTCGTTACCAGCACTGGAACTGAAGTTATGTTTTAAATAGCGAAAACCAAGTTCAGAACTAAAGTCATGGCCTAAATCAAACAATAGCCCTGTTTGACCACCAAAAACGTAACTGCTACTGCTGTCTTGATAACTGCTATCTAAATTGGTGAGTTGAATTTGGTTACCACTTAATCCCGCCGATGCCCCAATAAACCAATTGATATGATGTGCATCGTCAATAGAAAATAGTTTGTCATAGGACACTAAAATCCCTTCATGTTGATTCATATCATCAGAGTTATAGGAATAAGCGCCATAGAGTCGATTACTGGGGTTAAGTTTAATGCTACTTCGATATTGGTAATTAATGCCACTTTCTTGAGTATCAGAAAGCCCCACAGAAGAAGCGCTATAATCGGCATAACCCACAACGCCGCCCACAATGGCCTCAGCACCATGACCAACACTGGGCAGCAAGCAAATAAAAGTCACCTTGAGTATTAACGCCAATTTGCTGTTATAAGCACGAGTCATTATTCCTCCACAAAGTTAGTGACCATCATTAATTTATACGCCCTAGCGCTGAGCAAAAAACGAACTAAGATCAAACTTTGATGATTAAGACGCGCTTAAAATACAGCTTTAATACAAAATTGTGAGCCGGTTACAATTTAATCGACAATTAATCAAACATTAATCTTGCCAACATAAGCCCTAAACGCAAAAAAGCCGCTTAAAAGCGGCTTTTAACATCCTAAACAAGGCTGATTTTAGCGATATTAGTTAGCGATTTTTAAATCCGCTTTATCGGTAATTATGTTCATATCAAAATCAAACTCATCAACTCGGATCGCACGTTCACGCTTTAAGTTGTAATCTTGCAGCTGCTTATGCTCATCGGCTGTAATAACCTTAGCTTCAAGCGCGGCATCCAGTGTTAACGAGAAACGAACCCCAGCTTTAAATACACGCTGTTTAAGGGCCTTTTTCACTTTAGCTAGCATAGGTAAACATGCCATTTTAGCTAAGTAAGCTTGCTCATTAATGTAGTTACCATCACCAGCAACAGGCTTAATTAAATGAGTTAACTGCTTTTTAAATGTGGTATCAAGCTGGGCTTGATGGGCAAGCTCTCTGACCAAATCATCATTCACTTTTGGCATTTTAGCTGAGTAAGTCATGGTGATTAAACGCATGAACTGACGAGTCGGCTTAGATGGGAAGTTCTCTAGGAAGCCTAGTAGTGCTTCTTCAGCTTTACATAGCGCCCAACGAGTTGCGTAATCAAAGTATGGCTTAGCTTGCGTGCGCTCATCTGCTGACACTTTTTGCTCGTAAAAACGAATCGATGCCATCGCCGCATAAAGGTAACTCATTACATCACCTAAACGTGCTGAGATCATTTCAGCCTGTTTAAGCTTGCCGCCTAATACAAGCAACGAGAAGTCAGCATAAACAGCCAGTTTAGATGCAAGCTTGTGTACTGATTTTTCGTAACCAATAACTTCAGGCAATGCAGATGAAGCTGGAGCAGTAAATGGCAATACGCCTAATTTGAATGCGCGTAAACTATTACCAACACTGTAACCTACGGTTTGTCTGAAAATACGGTTAAAGGTTTTATCAGCATCACTTGCATCACTATGAATTGATTCAACCATACTTTGTAAGTGAGGATGACAACGCATCACCCCTTGACCAAAAATCATCAAGTTACGGGTTAGAATGTTGGCACCTTCAACGGTAATTGCAATAGGTTGCGCCACATAACCTGATGCTAAGGTATTTTGTGGTCCACGTTGAATCGCTTTACCAGCTTGAATATCCATAGCAGAATCAAGAACATCACGTCCAAGCTCTGTCATGTGATACTTAGCAATAGCTGTTACTACAGAAGGTTTTAAGCCTAAACCTAATCCTTCAGTGGTTAGCACTCGCATCGCCTCTTGCAAGTAAGTTTTACCGGCAATATCTGCAAGCTTTTCTTGAATACCTTCAAACTTACCAATTGATAAACCAAACTGTTCACGCACAGCGGCATATTCAGCAGAAGACTTAAATGAACATTGGCTAACTGAAACACCTAAAGCCGGCAGAGAAATACCCCGACCTGCGCCTAAACAGCTAACCAGCATTTGCCAGCCGCGACCTATGTTGCTTTGACCACCAATAATAAAGTCCATTGGAATAAACACATTCTCACCACGGGTAGTACCGTTATAAAAACGACAGCCCATAGGATCATGACGGTTACCTAATTGCACACCAGGGTGCGCCTTAGGAATAAGCGCACAAGTAATACCAAGCTGTTCTTTGCCACCTAATAAACCTTGTGGATCTTCAACTTTAAACGCTAAACCGAGTACCGTAGCGATTGGCGCTAAGGTGATATAACGCTTATCCCAAGTTACTGATAAACCCAGTACTTGCTCGCCTTGATACTCACCCATGGTGACGGTACCAATATCAGGAATACCACCAGCATCAGAACCCGCTTCAGGGCTTGTTAACGCAAAACATGGAATTTCTTGGCCGTTAGCTAAACGAGGCAACCAAAAGTCACGTTGGCTATCTAAACCGTAGTGCATTAATAACTCGCCAGGACCTAAAGAGTTAGGCACCATGACCGTAACAGCAACCGCAGAACTTTTAGCAGCAATGGTCGCTACGATAGTTGAGTTAGCATAAGGGCTAAACTCAAGTCCACCGTAAGACTTAGGAATAATTAAAGAGAAGAATTTGTTCTCTTTTAAGTAAGTAAGAATATTGTCTGGTAAGTGTTTACCATTTTGAATCTCAAAATCATCAACCATTTCGATTAATGTTTGCACCGGGCCATCGAGGAAAGCTTGCTCATCAGCTGACAGCGTTGCCCCAGGAATGTCACGTAAGGCGGCAAAATCAGGAATGCCCTGATAAATAGACCCTTCTAACCAAACATCTCCGGCATCTAACGCTTCTTGTTCTGTCGTCGAAATACTTGGCAATACTTTTTTAAATGTTGTTCTTAAGCTCATAGTTTTACACTCATCAGACCAGACTAATAGTGTGCATTACGTCACAAAAATTAAATTAGATCAAACATTCTAATTAAAAATAAACCCAATAATTACAACGACAAAGTAACATTTAAAAAATAATACCAGCATTTCATAAACTTACACGTGTGCGCTGAAGCAAAAAATTTTTAAAAAATTTATACGCTCGTTTGAATTTTTAAAGTCGAGAATGCTATTTAAGCAAATTTTCAAAGCTACTCGACACAAATCATTAGTCAAACTCATGGGAAAAAATGCTACTTTAAGTGAATGGAAATAAAAAGGGGCCGAAATGATGTGTGGCAGAATTGAAATGCTATTTGATGGCATGAAGCAAACACTTGATGACTTGTTTGATATGCCACTGTCGATACAAACAAACCTTGATTTACGCCCAACAGATACTGTTACCTGCATCACTCGTACTTGCCCTGAAACAACCCCATCAATAAATGCCGCAGACCCTAGTAGCACTGCAATTGCAACAATAAGTCACTCGGCAAATATTCCGCCTTTAACTGTCATAAATAGCCTTTGGGGGATAAAACCTAATTGGTCTAAAAAAATCATTATTAATGCCCAAGGAGAAACCGCGGCCGACAAAGCAACCTTTGCCAATGCCTTTAAACAGCAGCGCTGTATCATCCCTTGTAGTGCTTGGTTTGAGTGGCGCGATGAACGCCAGACTAAAAAACAAAAGTATCGCTTCAGTCACGCAGCTAATAAGCCATTGTTTATGGCTGGCATACTGTACCCTGAAGAAAATCAACTGGTTACACTTACCATTAACCCTAATGATAAATGCGCTCAGTATCACCACCGCATGCCATTGTTTATTCCGTCTACCGAGATTAACAACTGGCTTTATCACGATGTTTCGCAGCTCCAGCCATTACTTAATCCACTACCAGATAAATGGATTAAGATCTGTCGCGCCTAAATGATTAAGCCGCTTTCTCCAAAAAATTCCCCCTGTTAATTCTGAACTCGGATAGGGTTAACACATTTTAATTTTCTAGAATTTTATTAAGCAGATCACAACCTTGAGAATTAACTAAGCTAGAAAATGCAAAACTGTAGCTTTAAGGGCAATTTTAAGTTTCAATTAACATAAATCGATAAGATAGTCTTCGAGTAAGGCAGTTTAGGCTGTATTACAAAGACTAATTTAAAAAATGTGCTATCCAATTTTCAGTGTTCTTAGTTTTAAAGTAACGGATTTATTTTCATTAAGATATTGGTTCATTGAGTATGCGCAGTTTGTTAAGGCCAACTTAGGTTCTTAGCATGGGCGATTAAGCCCCTTAACTGATGATGGAGTTACTATGAAATATTTATCTATGATTGCTGCACTTATGTTTGCAGGTTCTGCTTTTGCTGTTGATTGTGTTGATTGTCACAATACTATTAATGTTGAAGAGCATACAGAAATGGAAGCAACCATCGCAACTTGTGATGATTGTCATGGTTTTACTGACCATCACGAATTAGATACTGATTTACACACATCAGATCTAACTATTACTGATTGTGCTGATTGTCACACAGTAGAATAACTAACTTAGTCTTGATGTAGATTGTCCATAATCCAGATTTGGTCAAACTAGTTAATCAAGTGTAAGCGCTCTATAAAGAGCAATAAAAACCAGTTGCCTTGCAACTGGTTTTTTTGTGCCTGTCATTAACCAAAAATAACTGATAGTTACTCAGCTAACAGCTTGTTAATCGCTTTTAGACTGACATTAACGTCTTTATAATCCAATGGAACACAATAGCTTTGCTGATCAATCGCCAATACCAGTGACGGAAAACCCTCATTAGGTAAAGACTGAGCAACATTAAGCTCAGACAGTAATTGCTGCTGCGTGGCACTGGAGGTTAATTTCGCCCTAAAGTCTGCTTCATCAATACCCAGTTGGCTTGCGAATGCAATGAGTGTGCTGTCATCTGAGGGGTTTTGCGCCTGCAAATAATAGCCTTGTTGAATGGCAAACAGCATTTGCTGCTCTAAACCATAGTGCCTTGCCACAAGGCAAGCCCGACAGGCGGGATAAGTCGAACGCCTTGGCTTGCATTGACGCCAAAAATCAAAATTAAATTGGGTTCCTAGCTGCGTCGCTATTTTTTGCCAGGTGTTAGCTAAAAATTGCTGCATTTCTAGTGGCATTGGCACATCGGAGTCTGGGGCTAAGCCGCCTAACAGGTATGTCAGTTGCACCTGAGGCAACTGCAGCTTGATTTGCTCAGCTAATGCCAGCCAAGTGGGGCGATATCCCCAGCACCAACTGCACATAGGGTCGTAAACGTAAAACAATTGCACTTGCTTACGGGCTAATGGCTGATCCACTAACGGGCTGCTGAGTCGTTGAGGCATGTATCACTCATCTGTTTTAAAGGGACTAAGCTAGCTGTTATACCATCAATTCAACTAAAAATCAGAGTCAAACTCGGGCGATTAAATTCGATTCAAATTTTGCCATTAAACAAGGTATAATCTGGCCATTATTGATTGGAGAGTCCCCATGGCCAGAACCGCTGCAGCACTGCACATATTAGTTAAACACAAAACCCAAGCAGAAGACTTAATCAAGCAACTTGATAATGGCGCTAAATTTGATGTGCTAGCAAGAAAACATTCATCGTGCCCTTCAGGAAAAAGTGGCGGTAACTTAGGTGAATTTAAAAAAGGTCAAATGGTACCACAATTCGATAGAGTCTGTTTTACTGGTGAGCTTATTACCCCCCATTTAGTTAAAACCAAGTTCGGTTGGCATGTGATAAAAATTTTGTACCGCACCTAAGGAGCCACCTTAGTTTATTGCGTTTTCGGCGCACATTTAACTCACCATACCCAAGCCTAACATCATTGTTTCTTGAGTATTAATCGAGAGCAATCATGTCCAAAGTGTTTATCATTGGTTTGCCCAGAACTGGCACCACCAGCGTGAGTGCTGCCTTACTTGAACAGGGATTAAAAGTCGCCCATATCGGTTTAACCAAACGCGCTTTTGAAGTGGCCGATGTGGTTTCAGATGTGCCCTGTTTTTGTGATTACCCACAGTTAGATCAGTTATTTCCCGATGCCAAATTTGTCTACATCGACCGACCTATCGACACTTGGGTTGCGTCAATACAAATGCTGCTCACAAAAATGAGGCCAAACCTTGCCGATAAAACCGGCACCTTCCATCCGATCCTTAAGCGCTGTTTCAAACAAACTTTTGGCCCGTTAGACGCTGATAATCTGCTAGATGAAGCGCGTTTAAAAGCTTGCTACCTTGCGCATCAACAAGCTGTTTACCATTACTTTAAGCATCGAGATGACTTTCTATCGATAAAACTTAGCGATAACAATAGCCTGCAAACTTTACTCAACTTCATTGGTATACATGACAGCCCCACTGCTGAGTTTCCACAGCTTAATGTTGGCACCCATGTGGCAAGCTGGGGCGAATATAAGCACCCTAATAAAGTGAACACCAACTTAGCAGGCCCTGAACATCGCAAGTTTTTTGATTATCAAATTCCTAAAAGTTAGTTATGCCTAAGTTGTAACTCAGGCGAGCTTTGCTATAACTTAATGGAACGATTAAGCATTGTTTTGAACAAATAGTCACTGCTCGCTCAGCATCATTCAATGCCAATAGTGACCATACCCACTTCTAGCCATAATGAGAACACCATGAAATTACATCCACTTATCATCGGACTCCTCGTCGTCATCACCAGCCCTGCAAGCTTTGCCGCTAGCGTATTAGATATTCCTAGTAGTGTTGATGTATTGCTATTGAATGGCCAACAATTGGATACTGATGAAGTGACTTTGGTTGAAGGTGACAATCAGCTGCTATTTCGCTATCAGGTTAATTACCGTGATAGCGGCATGCAAACGCAATTTAAATCTGAAGCGGTGATCGTAAAGTTTAGCGCCAGTAATGATACCTATCGCCTTAAACTGCCAAGCATACGCAATCGAAATGCCGCCAATAGCTTTAATAAATCGCCCCAATTAACCCTTACCAATAGCCAAGGTCTACCTGTGGAGTTTATACAAGATTTACTCCTAAAAGATGGGCTGCAATTAGGCCGCGATTTTGAGCTTGAGCTCAGCCAGTACAACCTTAGCAATAAACCTGCCGCCATGAGCTTTACGCCGCTAAGTGTCGACAACGCCAATCTCGCGACTAAGCCAGCGTTAACTGCAGCACCAACAATAACCTCGACAGCAACGATAACTCCTGCGTCAACGACCACAGCAGCACCTGCCACTGTCGCGGCTGCGCCAGCATTAGCTCCGACAGCGATGACACCTAAGACAATTGCTCAAGATCAGGCAGAAATCACTGAAATGCTCGATTATTGGTACAGTAAAGCCAATCAAGAAACTCGCGCTAAATTTAAAGCCAAAATTAATCAGCAATGATTAACTAACCCTAATTTATAAACGCTATTTTATAACGTTAAGTTATTTTGCTATAAGCAACAAAATGCTGTTAACAAACTAGTAACCTTGGTTATCATAGACTCGAATATTCTTTAGGGTCATAACCATGTCTATTAGCTTTACCAAGGTGCTGCAATCTAACGTCACCAAATACACGCTCACCAGCCTAGTCGTACTGTTCATGCTGGTGTTATTAGCCATTTATAGTGTATTGCGCCTAAGTATGCCCAGCTTAAATACAAGCTTTAATAGCCAAGATATAACAGCGCCTGTCACCATTGAACGTGATGAACTCGGCACGGCGATTATCAGCGCCAGCAACCGCCTTGATGCCTCTTATGCCCTTGGCTATGCCCACAGCCAAGACCGCTTTTTTCAAATGGACTTATTACGACGCAATGCCGCAGGTGAACTGGCTGAAATATTTGGTGAAAAGGCACTTGAGCGCGATAAAAACCGCCGCTTTCATCAGCTACGCAAACGGGCACAAATGATATTTGATGGCTTAACCACAAAAGAAAAGCAAACCCTTAGGGTTTACACTAAAGGGGTAAATGCCGCACTGAAGGCGCAAACTCTGTCCTCATTTGAATACCTACTCACCCAATCAAGTCCTCAACCATGGCATGAAACCGACAGCTTATTGGTCATATTTAGTATGTATCTTGATTTACAAGGCAATACCATTAAGCGAGATATGGCCTTAACCCAAATAAAACAGACCTTTGGCCCCGATATGCTGGCATTTTTAACCCAAACAAGCCACCATCAGGCAGCTCTTGATGATAGCCAAATCCCCTACTTTGACGGCGATATCCCAACACTTGAGCCCCAGCTTTTGGCTCAAGCAAACAGCAGCACAACCACCGCCCCATTAGAGGTCGGCAGCAATAACTGGGCAGTGACCGGAGAGCTTACCAAGTCTGGCCGGGCAATGTTATCTGATGATATGCACTTATCGTTTGCCGTACCTATTATCTGGTATCGAGCGCAATTAAATTACCCCAGCATTAGCGATGCTAAAACCAATAATGTCCCAAATAATACCAATCCATCGGCGCAAATAACTGGCGTCTCATTACCCGGCGCGCCAGCCATTGTTGTGGGCTCTAATGGCAAGCTCGCTTGGGGATTTACCAACAGTTATGTGGACACCGCTGACTGGGTTGAAATTGACGCCAACACTGAAATAGCGCTTGAATATGAGCCGATTAAACTGCCCAGCTCAGAAGTGATGCATACAGTACAAGTCAGTGAATATGGCCCGGTAAAAACCGTTAATGATAAAAACTACGCACTATCATGGGTCGCCCATCAAGACTATGCGGTTAATATGGGCTTAATTGAACTAGAGCAAACAACCACAGTCGATCAAGCCATGGCATTAGCCGGCAGTATCGGTATTCCAGCACAAAATATGTTGTTAGCAGACAGCCAAGGTAACGCGGGCTGGAAGATAGCTGGCGCGCTACCAAGTCGTAGTAATCCTGCCAATGTCGCTCAAACAGCAACTGAAGTGCAAACCCAAGCTTGGCAGCAACCCCAACCCAATGTCCCAAGTGTCATTAACCCACTCAGCCATCGTATTTGGACCGCTAATTCACGGGTGCTCTCCACCCAAGATTTAGCCCAATTCGGTGATGGCGGCTATGCTCTTGGGGCCCGCGCTACGCAAATTCGGGACAGATTACATGAGCAAGAGCAATTTACTGAAACTGATTTTTTTAATTTGCAGCTAGATAATCAAGCACGATTTTTACAGCCTTGGCAGCAATACCTACTTAATCTGCTAAGCCAACAACCCAAACGGTTCGCTGAAGATGTTAAGTTCATCAATCAATGGGGCGATTGTGCCTGTGCAGACTCGGTGGGCTATAGCTTAGTAAAACATTTTCGCGCCGCCATGATAGATCAAAGCTTTGCGCCGATTGAAACTAATCTAACAAGCCAAGGCAGCAGCTTAGCTGTGATTAAGCGCTATTTAGAAACGCCTATGTGGCAACTGATCAATCAGCAGCCTAAAAGCTGGCTACCTAAGCAATTCCAAAGTTGGGATGAATTTGCCATCAGCGCCTACAAACAGGCTAAAACCGCCTTACTTAAACAGCACAGTCAAGATAGTCAGCTAGCTGATTTACGCTGGGGTGAGGTAAATAAGCTCGACATTAAGCACCCATTTTCAAAACAGATGCCCTTACTGAGCCATTGGTTAGATATGCCTGCTGCACAAGGTTATGGCGACAGCTTTATGCCAGCGGTGCAAGGTGCCTCATTTGGCGCCTCACAGCGATTTATTGTACAACCGGGCAATGAGCAAGATGCCATCATGAGCATTCCTGGTGGGCAATCTGGCCACCCGTTATCGCCTTATTATCGTAGTGGCTATCAGCAATATGTTAATAATCAAGCTACGCCATTATTGCCACAAACTATTGAGCACACATTAACCATTAAGCCGCGCTAAACTTGCGCGGATTTTGCCCTTCGGGGTTGGTAAAAGTGTAAATAGCACGCGGCCACATACACCACTACCACGGTGGCTATCGATAATTCTATAATAGCCAGTATCCGCACTTGCTGAATGTATTGCTCAGCCATATTAATGCTTTGCATCCAGCTGATCATTTTAAATAATGCTGTCGCGCCTATGACCATAGGGAAAGTAAACGCGGCATAGCCAGGGCTAAAAGGGAGGGTTAGTAACTTAAAGAAGGCTAAATAAATAATACTGGTCATCAGCACTGCAATGCCAAATAGTAAGGCAATGATAATGGGTGATGGCGTAGCCGTTACCGTTAAATAACCCGCTAGTGATAAGCTTGCTGGCGCCGCTAAAATTGCCATGGTCGGTTTAGCCGCATCAGGCACTTCATGGGTAAATATCAAACGATAAATCATCACCGGCAGCATCAAGGCATAGGCAAGCATGCCAAATACCAAGGCGATATGGGCGATTAATGTCAATTGCGGGTTACCTGAAAAAGACACATCGGCCACGATAATCCCCACCGGCGGCACAAACCAACTTGGCACCATATGATGTAGCTCAAATGCTTTAGCGCGGTGATATAAAAAGCTAATCAAAAATACGATATGAAGCCCTACTGCAAATAACCATAAAGCATCACCGACTTGAGGGTAAAAATGCCCAACTGAGTTAGATACTACCATGGTGGCCATGGCAAAGGTCGGTACTACACTGCCAACCACAGGGTGCGCTAAATCTGCCTTTAAGGTATGAGACAGCAATAAAAACTTCAGCGTTAACACCAGTAATAATAGGCTCGCAATAGCAGCGCTGCCCCATTGACCATAACCCTGAAAATCGGCGAGATTCTCCCAGCACCAACCTAAGCTAGCAATCGCCAATGCTAAGCCTGCCATAGGGGTTGGAGCGGTCATTAATTTAGCTTTAGCGATGTTTATCATGGTGGCCTCAACTTAACTCTCGGATAAACCCCTTTGTTAGCAATCAAAGAGATTGCAATAAAAGAGTTTCAACTTTTTAGCTTGAGTTGATATTACTCTTGCTAATTGTTCAGATATATCCAATTATTTAAAACATGCGTTAAGTTTAATTGAACGTATAATTAGGCCATCAACAAAACAACTGACAATAAAAGCAAACTGGCGTTAAACCTAAGTCAGCGCTAATGATAACCATGAAAAGCGGGGATGATAACACCATGGCGATACTGATATCTTTGCGGCAGCTCAATGTATTTAACGCTATTACTCAGCACAACACCTTAACTGCAGCAGCTGAAAAACTATACTTATCAAAAGCGGCGGTAAGCATGGCGCTAGCAGAGCTTGAAAAACACTTAGGACAGCCACTATTTGATCGCGTAAATAATCGACTTATCCTTAATCAAGAAGGTCAAAAACTGCTGCCTTTGGCCGATGAATTACTGGATCGCGCCCAGCAAATCAATACCCTCTTTGATGATGAGCACGCCAATAGCGGTAAACTCAGGCTTGGTAGTAGTGACACCATAGGCAACCATGTTAGCCCTTATTTACTGAGCCAGTTTCGCCAGCAACAGCAACACTTCAGCCAAAGTTTATTCATTTCAAACTCCGCTACTATTTGCCAAAAACTGCTTGATTTTGAACTAGATGTCGCCTTAATTGAACGAGATAATTACCACCCTGATCTCCTCTCTGTGCCCTTCAGTGCCGATAACATGTGTGTTATTAGTGCTTCTGAGCACCCTCTAGCTAAGCTTGAAAAGGTAACTATTAACGATTTAGACAATCATGATTGGGTGTTAAGAGAGCCAGGTTCCGGATCGCGAGAATGCTTTATCAATACGCTGGCACCACAACTTAAACACTGGCAACTGGCCTTTGAGCTTAATACCACAGAGGCGTTAATTAGCAGTGTCTCAGCAGGGCTGGGCTTAGGTTGCTTATCCACCTTAGCCGCGCAATATGCTATAGAAAGTGGTCGAGTTAGTTTACTCAAACAACCAATTGAAATGCCGCGCAGCTTTTGGCTGCTGGTACATAAAGACAAATACCAAAGCCCACTACTCAAAAGATTTATGACGTTTTGTTTGCAATGGCAATCAAGTGTTCAGCTTTGATATCAATAAGGTATTGCAGCGGCAGTAATGCCGCCCATTTGTTTCTGATTGC